>NZ_LMRK01000021.1:0-297105 GCF_001426125.1 Bacillus sp. Leaf49
AGGATATAAAACACCTTACATCGCTAAGTTTTTAATGGATCAAGAAATAAGACCTGTCATGCCTTACACTCGTCCAAGAACAAAAGCTGGTTACTTGAAAAAGAATGAATACGTATATGACGCACATTTTGATTGTTACATTTGCCCAAACGGGCAAATTCTTTCTTATCGTACAACGACTAGAGAGGGATATAAGCAATATGCGTCCGATTCAGAGGTATGTAAATCCTGCTCGTTTCTAGATAACTGTACACAAAGTCAAAATCACACCAAACAGATTCACCGACATATTTGGCAGGACTACCTAGACAAAGCAGATCATCTGAGACTCACTGAAATGAATAAGGACATCTATGCAAAACGGAAAGAAACAATAGAACGCGTTTTTGCGGATGCAAAAGAAAAGCATGGTATGCGTTGGACGAAACTTCGAGGACTCAAAAAAGTTTCAATGCAGGCGATGCTTACTTTCGCTGCCATGAATCTTAAAAAGCTAGCAAACTGGACATGGAAAGAGCCATGTCCAGCGTAAAACACATAATGTTTTTATCAAAAAATGTGAAAACCCCACTTTTACTTGATGTAAAGGTGGGGTTTGTCTACGGTCTGAGACACATCCAAATGGATGTGTCTCACTCATTATTCAGGCTTTAAGACAATCAACAGATCTCCAGTTTGAATCCCTTCTCCATTCGTGACATGAATTTCATCCACGACTGCTGAGAACGGTGCTTGTACCGTCGTTTCCATTTTCATCGCTTCATTGATCATCAAATGCTCACCTTGAGAAATTTTCTGTCCTTTTTCAACAAGTACTTTGATCACAGTGCCTGGCATCGATGCCGCAATGTGATTTGGATTTGAGCGATCTGCCTTCATTTTTTCTTGAACGGAGGATTTGATGCTTTCATCCTTAATGACCACTTCACGCGGCTGTCCATTCAGTTCAAAGTAAAGCACTCTTGTAGCGTCCGGATTCGGTTCTCCAATGGACACGAGTTTGACAATGAGGGTTTTCCCTTTTTCAATTTCTACCTCAATTTCTTCACCAAGTCTCATGCCGTAGAAGAAGGTAGGTGTGTCAAGAACAGAGATATCTCCATAGCTTTCTGCTGTTTGAACAAATTCAGAAAAGACTTTCGGGTATAAAGCATATGCAATGGCATCTTGTTCTGTCAACGTCAGATCATGTGATTCTTTGAACTGCTTTTTGATCTCTTCAAAATCCACAGGCTTCAGTTTCTCACCCGGTCTGACAGTAAGCGGCTCCTCCCCTTTTAAAATCAGCTTTTGCAGCTTTTCTGGGAATCCGCCATGAGGCTGTCCTAAATAGCCTTTAAACAATTCAACAACCGAATCTGGGAAATCCAGTGTTGCTCCTTTTTCATAAACATCCTCTTCTGTCAGATCGTTTTGCACCATATAAAGTGCCATATCTCCGACCACTTTAGAAGACGGTGTCACTTTCACAATGTCACCAAACATGTCATTTACACGTCTGTACATTTCTTTTACTTCATTCCAGCGTTCGCCAAGGCCGACACCTTTCGCCTGCTGCTGCAGGTTACTATACTGACCGCCAGGCATTTCATGCTCATAAATTTCTGTATGCGGTGAATTCATTCCGCTTTCAAACTCATGGTAATATTTTCTGACGGAATCCCAATATTGAGAAAGACGTTCAACCGCTTGAACATTCATTTCGGGCTTTCTTTCATGTCCGTCTAAAGCATAATATAATGAGCTCGCACTTGGTTGTGATGTGAGCCCCGCCATAGAGCTGACTGCAACATCAACAATATCAACACCTGCATCAATCGCTCTTGCATAGGTGAAGAGTCCATTTCCACTCGTATCGTGTGTATGAAGATGGATTGGAATCGTGAGCTCGTCTTTTAGAGCAGATACAAGTTCATAAGCCGCCTGCGGTTTTAATAATCCCGCCATATCTTTAATGCCTAAAATATGAGCGCCTGCGGATTCAAGCTCCTTCGCAAGAGAGACATAATATTTCAAATCATATTTCGGACGTGATGGATCAAGAATATCACCTGTATAACAAATCGCTGCCTCTGCCACTTTGCCTGATTCACGAACAGAATCAATGGCAAGCGTCATGCCTTTGACCCAGTTTAGGCTGTCAAAAATACGGAAGACGTCAATGCCTGCCTCTGCCGATTCCTTTACAAATGCTTTAATCACATTATCCGCATAGTTTGTATATCCGACAGCGTTTGATGATCTTAATAGCATTTGGAACAAAGTGTTTGGCACTTCTTGACGAAGCTCTTTCAATCTTTCCCAAGGATCTTCTTTCAAGAAACGATATGCCACATCAAATGTAGCGCCGCCCCACATTTCCATACTGAATAACTCTGGCCATAAACCTGCTGTTGGCTGCGCAACTTTCTTTAAGTCGTGTGTTCTAAAGCGTGTTGCAAGCAGGGATTGATGTGCGTCTCTAAAGGTTGTATCCGTTAAAAGTACACCGCTTTGCTCTTTCACCCAATTGGCGAGCCCCTCAGGTCCATGCTTGTCTAACAATTGTTTTGTTCCAGAAGGAATCGTTTCATGGACAGCAAGTTTCGGCACATTTGGTTTATCAAAATGAGGCTTCTTATTTTCCGAAATACCAGGGAACCCATTAATGGTAACGTTACCAATATAAGTAAGCATTTTCGTTCCACGGTCTTTTTGCTTAGGGAAGTTAAATAGCTCAGGTGTTGAATCAATAAACGATGTATCATATTCCCCTCTTAGAAACTTCTCGTGCTTTGCGACGTTTTCAAGAAACGGGATATTTGTTTTAATGCCGCGAATCCTGAATTCTTGTAAATTTCGGACCATTTTAGCCGCAGCTTGATCAAATGTAAGTGCCCAAGTAGACAGCTTGACCAACAGTGAATCGTAATAAGGTGTAATCACCGCACCTTGGAAGCTGTTCCCTGTATCAAGACGTACACCAAAACCACCGCCTGAACGGTAAGCCATGATTTTTCCTGTATCTGGCATGAAGTCATTCAAAGGATCTTCTGTTGTGACCCTTGATTGAATGGCAAATCCATGTGTAAAGATATCTTCTTGTTTTGGTATCCCGACTTCTTTGCTGTGAAGGTCATGTCCTTTTGCGACAAGAATTTGGGTTTGGACGATATCGACACCTGTGATCATTTCTGTGATCGTGTGTTCCACTTGGACCCTAGGATTGACTTCAATAAAATAAAACTCCCCATTTGCCACTAGGAATTCTACAGTCCCTGCATTGATATACGATACATTCTGCGCCAGCTGAACAGCCGCTTCACAGATGTCTTCACGCAATTGATTAGAAAGAGACACACTTGGTGCAACCTCAATGACTTTTTGATGACGCCTTTGAACAGAGCAGTCACGCTCATATAAATGAATGATATTGCCGTGATTGTCTCCAATCACCTGCACTTCAATATGTTTCGGATTTTCAATCAGCTTTTCAACGTATACTTCGTCATTTCCAAAAGCCGCTTTCGCCTCTGACTTTGCACGGTCATAGGCTTCGTTCAGCTCCTCTTTTGATCTGACAATCCGCATACCTCGGCCGCCGCCTCCAAGTGAAGCTTTAATAATAAACGGGTAACCATATTCTTCACCGAATTTTTCGACTTCTTTGACCGAATCAACTGGCCCGTCACTTCCTGGAATGACTGGAATTCCAGCTTTTTTCGCTTCATCTCTCGCTTTTACTTTATCTCCAAACATATCTAAATGTTGAGAAGTTGGGCCGATGAATTGGATGCCTTCCTCTTCGCATCGTCTTGCAAAATGAATGTTTTCAGATAAAAATCCGTATCCTGGATGAATCGCATCCACGTCATTTCGTTTTGCAATTTCGATGATCCCCTCGATATCAAGGTAGGCATCAATCGGCTTTTTACCTTCTCCAACTAGATATGCTTCATCGGCTTTATAGCGATGATAAGAGCCCGAGTCTTCTTTGGAGTAAATGGCCACTGTACGTAAGTTGAGCTCCGTACAGGCCCTAAAGACTCTGATAGCGATTTCCCCTCTGTTTGCAACTAGAACCTTTTGAATTGTTCTCTGTGACATTCTCACTCCTCCATATCCCTTAAAATTTTATATGTACTCTATAATAAAGGAAGAAATGAAAACTGTACACTTTTGTTTTCTAAAGATTCAAAGTTTTCTGCAATCCATTTTTTTGAATCGATGGTTTGCTGATTGATTTTTTCTTTTTATAACGCTCTTTATATTCAGTGAACATGCTGATATTCAGCAATATTCCCATACATCCACTCAGTAAAATGATAGAGGATCCCCCGTAGCTGATAAACGGAAGTGTAACCCCAGTGATCGGAATGAGCCCTGAAACACCGCCCAAATTAATACACGTTTGGATGGCAATCATTGAAGAAATTCCTATTGCAAGCAAACTTCCAAACGGATCTTCACACTTTCTCGCAATGTAAAAACCTTTCACGACAATAAAGCCAAGGAGAGCAAGGACAAAAAATACACCGAAAAAACCAAGCTCTTCCGAGATAATTGCCATGATAAAATCTGTATGCGGTTCTGGAAGGTATCCATACTTTTGTACACTCTCTCCAAGACCAAGACCAAAAAAGCCGCCTGATCCAATCGCATAATATGAATTAATCAATTGATGCCCAGAAGCGCCTGCGTCTTTAAATGGATCTTGGAAACTCTCAAAACGTCCAAGACGATTCTGCGTGAAAATTTTATCCCAAAAAAGAATAATAAACGGTGTCACAACAACCATCACCGCACTAAATAAAGCGAGCAGCTTGGCCAGCGTTTTACCGCTAAACCCTGAGCATAAAATCATCGCAAGGGCAATCATACCAATGATAAAAGCTGTCCCATAGTCTGGCTGCAAAATAATAAATCCGCATAGGATGGAGACAACCACAATTGGAGGTGTAACCCCTCTTAAAATATGGTCAATATAATGCTGCTTCTTTGCATAGACAGCAGCAAGATAAATGATGACAACGATCTTCACGAATTCCGCTGGCTGAAGACTAAAAGGCCCAAATTTGATCCAACTTCTAGCATTCCCTGCAATGTGACCGCCAAAGTACACATAAATGAGAGAAAACACAGATAGCAAAAGCATCACAATTTGGAATCTTTTATTTAAGAGCAGCTGATACGGAATGAGGGCTGTAAAAATCAAGATGACCGCCCCGACAATCATAAATAAAAGCTGTTTCTTGAAAAAATTATCTGGCGCAGCATCATATCTGATCACAGATGTAATCATACTTGAGCTATACACCATCACCAAGCCGAATGCGCTAATTAATATAATGGCGAACAATAATGAGTAGTCATACGATTTTAGCATTCTCTTTAACATATAATCCTCTTCCTAACGTCTATTTCTACTGCTTGATATTCTCTTCTCTTAGCTGTTCTTATTCTACTACATTTTCTCCGTTTGATCCCGTTTTACCTCTTTATATTGTTCGTCTTTCATGAGACAATCAAGTCCGTTTGGCATCAATCAAAATAAAAAGGCGGACAAAAAAACTCAAACTTATGTTGTGGAAGTTTGAGTTTTCAATCATTATTTTTTTGTGAACGCATCATGAAGTGCGGATAGTTCTCTCTCAAGTTTATCGAGTAGTTTTTTGCCTTCATGTTGATCAACTAATCCAAGCCGGACAGCGAAATCAATTTCTCTCGATAATCCGAACATTTGAGTATCTAAAACCTCTTCATAAAGAGGACATTGCGGCATCGTTAAGTTGTCCATTTGCACTTGGATCAATTTTAAAATTTTATCTGCATCCAATTTTAATAAAGCCAGTGCTTTTTGCCGATGATCGACTAAAATTTCTGACGCCAAAAGTATCCCTCCGTTCCCCAGGCGAGTACCTAATTCTTCTATTTATCATAAAGCGAAACGCCCAAAATTGCAAGCAGATTTGTACAGTTCGCTCTGTAAAAATAAAAAGAAGCCATTCGTTATTAAAAGATACTCATCTCATATTTTTCACTCATGAGCTCAAGCAGCTTAATACCCGCAATACTATTCCCTTTTTCATCCAAAGCAGGCCCGAATATACCTATCCCAAAGTCGTATGGCGCCGCCCCCATAATTCCGCCTGAAACACCACTTTTAGCAGGGATTCCGATATTGATCGCAAATTCCCCGCTCGCATTGTACATACCGCATGTGACCATAAACGTTTTACAAATTCTAGCGACATCTTTCGAAAGGATTTGCTTTCCTGTCTCTGGATGCCTGCCATCTAATGAAAAAACACACGCGATCTTCGCCAAATCCAGGCTGTTCATCATGACGGCGCACTGCTTCGTATAGACATCCATCACCTCTTCTACATTCCCTTTAATGATATGATATTGCTTCATATAATAGCACATTGCGCGGTTAATCATTGATGTTTCAAATTCGGATGCAGCGGTTTCTTTGCAATATGTAATGGTGGTGTCATTGGCAAGCTCTCTAATAAAACCAAGCAGCCGGTTCAGCTGATCTTGCGGCGTTGCCCCTCTTATTAAACTTGTAACGGCAAGCGCTCCTGCATTAATCATTGGGTTAAGCGGCTTATTTGGGCTTGCTGTCTCTAGTTTAATCATCGAATTAAACGGGTCGCCAGTCGGTTCTTGTCCAACATATTGAAACACTTTTTTCGGTCCTTCTTCTGAGAGCACGAGCGCCAGTGCTAATACTTTTGAAATACTTTGCAGGGTGAATCGTTTATCAACATTTCCTGCTGAGTGGCACGTATTACTCACATGATAAACAGCGACAGATAAATCCGATTGATCCGCTTTACCGAGTGCCGGAATATAGGATGCTACCTTTCCATTTTTGGCCACCTTTTTTGCCTCTTCTACAAATCGCTGAAGCTCTTCATTGTCACGACATGCCATGCCCAAAATCCTCCCTATTTTTCGTCTAATCGTAGTTTGTACAAGGAGGTGCATGTTTATGAAAGTGACAAAGCGGGCGAAAACTTCTATAATTTATGTTGGAAAGGGGTTGTCTTGAACATGAGCATTATTCAAATCAAGGGGAACGTACAATACAAGATCACCATTGATCCGAGTGTATGGATTTTTGATGACCGTAAATTTTTAATGGATTCATTTTTTGAGAAAAGTGCAGCAAACGAAGAGCAGCAGCTAGATCAGGAGCTTGATCAAGAGCGGGTCATAAGAGAAGGTCAAACACTTCCACCCACATTAAAAACAGAGAAAAAGTACGAAAAAGAAAGACTTGTCACAGGCAGCTTCGGGATGAAACTTGGCGACATGATAAAAAATGCAGAACCGCTCGAACAAGCAGAGACGTGTGAATTTGTCACAGAAACAGAAACAATTGCTGTTCCGCTCTCTAAGGCGATGGATAGCATTGCCCATTTCAGCCAAAATGGAAAACCTATAACAGAAGAAGGACCAATCCACGTTTATTTCGAGGATCAGTCCAACATCACTCAGCCGATTAAAGGCGTCAAAGAGTTAATCATTACATAAGATGGCGGGTCTGGACTATAATAAATCAGCTGCAAGCTGTGCAAGTCCAGACCTTTCTCCTTTGACAAGCTTGACATGTCCAGATATTTGCTGCCCTTTGAAACGCTCAATGACATATGTGAGCCCATTATTTAAGCTGTCTAAATAAGGGTGATCAATCTGCTCTGGGTCTCCCATCAGCACAATTTTACTTCCCTCACCAACCCGCGTTAATAATGTTTTTACTTCGTGTTTTGTTAAATTTTGCGCCTCATCGATAATGATAAATTGATCAGGGATACTTCTCCCGCGAATATACGTTAAAGCTTCCACTTGAATTGAACCGATGCCCGCTAGTATCGCATCGAGTTCACCAGGTTTTTTTGTGTTAAATAAAAATTCTAGGTTGTCATAGATCGGCTGCATCCACGGTCTGAGCTTCTCTTCTTTTTCGCCTGGCAAATACCCTAAGTCCTTACCGACAGGAACAATGGAGCGGGCCACGATGAGCTTTTTAAACATGCCGAGGTCCTCTGTCTGCATTAATCCAGCAGCAAGTGCAAGCAGTGTCTTTCCTGTTCCCGCTTTTCCGATAAGTGTCACAAGCGGAATATCGCGGCGTAAAAGTAACTCAAGCGCCATCGTTTGCTGGACATTTTTTGGGCGAATTCCCCAAATATGTTCTTGGTCATAAATAAGCCGTTTCACATGCTCTGCTTTTTGATCAAGCATCCCCAAAGCAGAACCACCCTCATTTCCCTTCATAATAACAAATTGATGAGGGTTTAATGGCGTTTGGGTAACGTCTTTTATCGGTAACTGATTTTGCTTATAAAATGTATTCAGCTGCTCAGTCGGAATATAGAGCTCGTGATAGCCGTTATCAATGTCTTCATTTTGTAGCACTCGATCGCTTAAGAAATCCTCTGCTTGCAGACCAATGGCATCCGCCTTTACTCGCACTAGGACATCTTTGCTGACCAAAATAACAGGCCGGCCATCCGGTTTTGTTTCTTCCTCTAGGCTCAAATTCTTCGCAACAGCCAAAATCCGGTTATCGTTTGTTTTTTCGATGAAAATTTCTTGAAGCTCATGGAAAGAGCGATGATTCAGCTCAATACGCAGCGTTCCTTTTGACTCCAGCGTAATTTTTTCATGCAGTTTCCCTTTCGATCTCAACCCGTCGATTAAACGTGAGACACGCCGTGCATTTTGCCCAACCTCGTCCATATATCTCTTCTTCGAGTCTACTTCTTCTAACACTACGGCCGGAATCACGACCTCGTTGTCTTCAAATGAAAAGATTGAATTCGGATCCTGTAATAACACATTTGTGTCTAATACATAAATTTTACTCAGGTCCTTCGCCTCCTGATCGGGGTTTCATTCATCCTTGTCTTTCCAAAAACGATTGTTAAAATATATGTTTTCATGAATAAAGTTAGAAGGTTAATTCAACAATAAAATAAATCATGCAATTTGTGAAGGAGGGAATACACATGCGACTATTTTTGACGATATTCATGGTTCAAACCATTCTTTTATTAGGCGCTTGCCAGCATCAAGAGAAGCCTTTGGCACAAGAACATCAAGACGGAAACAAGCATTTAGTAAGAGTATCAGACTCATCCAAGAAAAACACTGACAAAGCCCGCCCATCAACAGATGTAGCAAAGCACCTAGTGAATGTGACTGAGCATGTAGCAGATGTAAATGATGCAACAGCGATCGTCATCGGCAAGTATGCTGTCGTCGGCATTGATGTAAAAGATGATTTAGATAGAAGCAAAGTTGAAACCATTAAATATTCAGTCGCCAAAGCACTAAAAAATGACCCAGAAGGTGCGAATGCTGTTGTCGTCGCTGATCCAGATACAGTGAGTCGTTTAAAGGAAATGGGCAAAGAAATACAAGCTGGCAGGCCAGTAAGCGGAATTATGGACGAATTAGCAGCTATTGTGGGCCGTGTTATGCCAGAAATGCCTCGAAATGAAATCGACCGTAACGAAACAGATCCGACGAATGATCCGAATCATCAGCTCAAACAACAAGATCAAAAGCAATTAGAAAAAAACCAAAACGATCAATCAAACCATCATATGAATCAGAAGAAATAATGAGAACGGCTTATATCTATTGTGATATAAGCCTTTTTTATGCTGATTTTAAGTGGTTCAAAAAACATGCTATAATGAAGGCATGACCAAAGTGAGGTGAAAATGATGAGAGTGAAGTGCTCATTATGTGAAAAGCTTGAAACCATTAATGATGATACACTTGTTGCTAAACGGTTAAGAAATCGACCGATTCATACATATATGTGCGATGACTGCCAAGAAAGAATTAAAGTAAAGACAGAGGCACGCATCAAAACTGGCAGATTCTCTCTTTATCAAGATCCTGCGACGAAAGAGAAAAAGAAGAAAAAAGGAAAAAAAGAACAGAAGACATAAAAAAGACCTGACACAAGTTCAGGTCTTTTTTACGTACTTACTGTTCCTTCTTTTTTCGCACGATGCAGTCGTATTTTATAAATAATCAAAATGACAGCTGCCACAACCAGGCCTTCTGCGACTGGCAAGAAGATACCTAGAAATGTGAGAAACGTGCAACCAAAAATCAAAAACAAATAAATGACAAGTGCTTTTAAAATCGGTAAACGTCTAGCAAAGCCGAGTTTAAAAACAATAATCGCTAAAACAAGGATGGTGCCATATAGGAGCCACATCCCTGTTTGCGGATTTTCATCGACACGAAACAGCATCGCGAAAAAGGATAGATTCTCACTTACTTCCTGATCATTCAAAAAGATTCCCTCCCCTTATCTTTCAGGGTTCTATCTTTTTAATTCTTCATGGAATTAAGATAATCCTGCTAGCTTTTTCTTCTTCGCAGCTTTCTCACGTTCGTTTTTATCTAAAATTTTCTTTCTTAAACGGATCGATTCCGGTGTAACCTCACAGTATTCGTCTTCATTTAAGTACTCAAGAGATTCCTCAAGTGACATAATACGTGGCTTTTTCATACTAACCGTTTGATCTTTTGTCGCTGAACGTACGTTTGTTTGTTGTTTCATACGGCTTACGTTGACAACAAGATCGTTTTCACGGTTATGCTCACCAACAATCATTCCTTGGTATACTTCAACACCCGGCTCAACGAAAATCACACCGCGCTCTTCAACGCCTTGGATTCCGTAAGCAGTTGCTTTACCTGTTTCCATTGAAACAAGTACACCTTGACGGCGTCCGCCAACTTGACCAGACTGCATCGGCTGGTAGCTGTCAAACGTATGGTTCAAAATACCAAAACCACGAGTTAATGAAAGAAATTCAGTTGTATATCCGATTAAACCACGTGATGGAACTGTAAAGATCAGGCGAACTTGACCGTTACCATTATTGATCATGTCAATCATTTCACCTTTTCTTGCACCCATTGATTCCATAACAGAGCCAGTATGCTCTTCAGGTACATCAATTTGAACACGCTCTACAGGCTCACATCGAACACCATCTACTTCTTTTACAATAACTTCTGGCTTCGATACTTGCAGTTCAAATCCTTCACGTCTCATATTCTCAATCAGAATTGATAAGTGAAGCTCACCGCGTCCTGATACGACCCAAGCATCAGGTGAATCCGTTGGATCTACACGAAGACTTACGTCTGTTTGAAGCTGCTGTTCTAAACGCTCTTCAATTTTACGTGATGTCACGTACTTTCCTTCACGGCCTGCAAATGGGCTGTTATTGACAACAAATGTCATTTGAAGTGTCGGCTCATCAATACGAAGGATCGGCAAAGCCTCTTGGTGTTCTACCGGGCAGACTGTTTCTCCTACGTTGATGTCTTCCATACCAGATACTGCGACAAGATCTCCAGCTTTCGCTTCATTGATTTCCACTCGTTTTAACCCTTGGAAACCAAAAATCTTCGTCACGCGGAATTGTTTTACACTGCCATCCACTTTCATTAGAGCAACTTGCTGTCCTACTTGCATCGTTCCTCTAAATACACGGCCAATTCCAATTCTTCCAACATAATCATTGTAATCAAGTAGCGCCACTTGGAATTGAAGCGGTTCTTCATGGTTGTCGACTGGGCATGGGATATGGTTGACAATCGCTTCAAACAACGATTCCATGTTTTCATCTTGCTTACTAGCATCGTTACTTGCTGTACCATTGATTGCTGATGCATATACAACTGGGAATTCAAGCTGTTCTTCTGTTGCATCCAATTCAATGAACAAGTCAATGACTTCATCGACTACTTCAGCTGGACGAGCAAAGTCACGGTCAATTTTATTGACAACAACAATTGGTGTTAAGTTTTGCTCAAGTGCTTTTTTTAGCACGAATCGTGTTTGAGGCATACAACCTTCATATGCATCCACAACGAGAAGTACACCATCTACCATTTTCATGATACGCTCAACTTCACCACCGAAATCGGCGTGTCCTGGTGTATCTAAAATATTAATGCGTGTATCTTTATAATGGATCGCAGTATTTTTAGCTAAGATCGTAATACCGCGCTCTCGCTCTAAATCATTTGAATCCATGGCTCTCTCAGCGATATTTTCATTCGCACGGAAAGTACCAGCTTGATGGAGCAATTGGTCAACAAGCGTCGTTTTACCATGGTCAACGTGGGCAATAATTGCGATGTTGCGAAGGTCTTTTCGAAGTTTCACATTTTCATCTCCTAAAATAATTAGATAACTTTCATATTATATCACAATCCCCTTTAAATGCCGATCGTTTTTCTGTAAACTTATATTAACTCTAAAAAAAGGGATGGAGACAAATGAAACAAATCAAATGGCTTCTATTATTATGTGCATTACTTGCCGTCGTCAGTATGGCGTTTATTGGAGTGTCTGTTGCAGAAAAAAGCATACTGGGAACATGCTTAAGTATTGTGTTTGCCATGATTTTCATGGGTACAGGATTTACATTAAAACGAAAATTAAACGTACAATCATAAAATTTATGAAAAGCCTTTTACATTTTACATGTAGAAGGCTTTTATTTTGGGTAAAAACAAGACTAACCACCTATGTAACCCTAGTGATTCAACTAAAAACTTCATATAGAGTTGGCAAATATAAGCAATCTGAACTCTTCCATTTTTCGACAAGAACTTTTATAGTTCTCCAAAAACAAACACAAAGTTACATTTTTCCTATTCTTCCACAAAGTTTCTCATGGTATGCTGTTCTTGCAACAAAATTTAACAGAAAAGGGAGAGAAAAGAAGCATGAAGAAGTTTTTGAGCAAATCGCTCAGCTCTGTTGTATTTTTCGCTTTAGCTATCATTTTTACTTTCACAACAGTAGCTCCTGGGCAAGCAAGTGCTGCAACTTTCAAAGGGATTCCTTTTGAGCAGCAACAAATTATTAAAGATTTATTGGAGAAAAACGAGCGTGTTATCAGCATTCTCATCAATTCATTTGTTGAGGAAGACAACAACTACACATTTGATGTGAAAAAAGCTGTTGAGCTCGGTCTTACTGAAGAAGAAGCAGCGACTGCTGAGAAATTCTTAGATCGCGCAGCTGTTCTTACAATCGTTTTCAGTGAAAGCATCACTAAAAACGAAAAAGGAAAATTAGTTTTTGATGCAGAAAAAGCTGTTGAACTTGGTCTTACTAAAGAAGAAGCAACTAAATTCGAAAAGCTTTTCAAATCAGTGATCAGAATTGCTGATCTTGCTGGTGATGCACTTGTTCTAGACAAAAAAGGAAACGTTGTAATTGATTCTAAAATCGCTAAAGGTCTTGGATTCAGCTCTACTGAATTACTTGTTTTCAACCAATTGCTTAAGAAAATTCCTCAAGAGCAATTAAAAACGTTCTATGATGCAGTTCAAATTGCTAAAGAAAAATTGAACTAAGCTCAAAAAACCCCCATCCGGTTCATCCAGATGGGGGTTCTTTCTTATATCCAATAGATCAAGAGCATGATGAGATAGACGATACTAAAAACGATACTTGCTCGTAATAACAGTTTTCCATAGTAGCGCTTTTCAAACTTTCTTTTTTCTTCTTTTTCATCTATGAACGGTATAAAATCTGTTGACTTTGCAATAGAGACTGGTTCTTTCATTTCTTCATATAGATGAAGGCATTTTTTGCATGAACGTAAGTGCTCATTCACTAATTGATTTGTTTCTTCACTCGTGTCCCCTTCTATATAAAGCGGTAATAGTTCTTCAATCAAATAACAGCTCATTTGTTGAACTCCTCACAATATAGCTTTCGTTTCAGCTCTAATCTTGCTCGATGAAGGGTTGTCTTTACTTTAGATAAGGTCCAATTCAAAATTTCCGCTACTTCTTCATACGATAATTCCTGAATATCTCTTAAAATGAGGACTTCTCGGTAAGAATCCTTCAATTGATTGATCTGGCTCCACAGCCTTTGAATATCAGCTTGAGTTTCTAAATGGTCTTCAGGTGTCATGAATATCTGCTGCTCTAAAAAATCAGCTTTTTCTACATCCGTAAAAGTTCGTTTTACTTTTCGGCGATAGTCGTTGACAAACGTATGATAAGCAATGGTGTAAAGCCATGTTTTAATGCTTGAATGTCCTTTAAAAGAGGATAATCCATGCAGTGCCTTGATAAATACATCCTGCGCAAGATCCTTGGCTGTTTCGACATTTCCCGTTCTGCGATATAAATATTTGGTGATTTCCTGAAAATATTCTTCATATATTTTTTCAATTTGATTGGTCGGTCTAGACATCAAAAATAAAACCACACAGTCATCCAAATTGATAATACGATAAAAAAGAAGTATAACGAAGAAATAAACCACTTCATGCGTTTTAATTCGAGATAATCGCTCTGATCCTCAGTGTGGGCAGGAGCAAACTCGTTTCCCTTAAAAGAATGCTGAAACTGCTTTTCATGCGCCTTCATCCAGTTAGAAGCCTCTTCTCCAAGCTCCCCTTCCTGATACAATTCATATAAGTCTTGAAAGATGGCTTTTTTTTCTTTATCTGTCAAAACGTTGCACCTCTTTTGTTCGTCCATTTACTTCATATATTTTCCGCTCATTCGATCCGAAAGTTTGAATGATCACAAACCACGAAATGCTCATTTTCCCATCTTTGTCGATCATCCTCACCGGCTTGATTTGTTTTTTATAGATGGCATAAGGTTCATACTTTTTGAGGACTTGCTGATAGACTTCATCACGTTCTTGATTCGATACCGTATGCGGTAAAGAAGAGTCTGATTGCCAATTCAACGCAATTCCATCGGCATCTCTCGTCACATGAAGTAAATGGGATGACCCGTTAAAAGTATATTGTTTGTGTTCACGAGATCCTGTTTCTGTCTTCACGTCTTTTGACTGTTCCCCTATCATTTCCAACAAATCTTCGTCACTGATATTTCCTTTTTTCTGTTGAAGAATCGCTTTTGATAGCTGTATTTTTAGCAATTCTTTCGTTGAACCATTAAACACAAATGTAGATTGATCGGCTGTCTTTACCTCCACTTCATGCTGCCACTGAAAATAAAAGCCATCAACGTCTGTAATCTGATAATCTGTTGGCTGTAAATTTAGTTTTTTATAGATACGATTTATTTTCGTTTTCATTTCTTTGTTTGTTAAATTGATCCCGTCTATATCCTTTAATTGAAAGATGGCGTTCCCATATTGCGCTTGTCGAAGCGTCTCTTTTTTCCATGTGGCAAACGCTAGGCTCTCATCTTTATTCTGAGACATTTTTGGCAAAAGAAGAACGCTTGTCTCCCCGTCTTCTTTTTCGACGACGATATGAATGCGGTCTAGATCAACGGATCGGCCGCTTCTTTCAAAAAATTCAATGGTTTTTTCCCTATATTCTTTATCGGTCAAATGCTGACCCTTTGCGCGACCATGATAAAAATAGCTGTTTAATTCACCTGTAAACGCAGAAACATTCACTTCATATTGATCGGCTGCAAACACATAGTTATAAGAGATCGGCTGTTTATAAGTCGTTGAATATAATGTAGTGTCCGATGGTACAAACTTTGAAGCGAATGCTTTTGCACTTGCTTCAGATAAAGGGCGATATTCTTCTGAGAAAGTATCTGTCAGTTCCGTTTTAGTAAATTGAAACATGATATGTGGGAGATTTAGGACCGGGTTTAGCATTAGCATAAAAAAGACGACAATTCCCCAAGCACCCCACTTTCTCAACTTCACCTTGTTTTGTAGTAACGCACATAACAAATGTAATGTCATAAAGCTTCCTGCGGCCGCTACTAAAATCACAATGGATTTAAACGAAGATTGCAGCTCATGCTTCGAGATAGAAGGATAAAAAATATACAGCAGCGCAGCGAAAATCAGGCCATAGAAAAACAGCAATTCTTTCCACTTCTGATGCCAAAACAAACGAAAGAATAGGTAAAGTACCAAAGCGGCAAAGCCAATCATAAGCAAAATGATGATCAAATCTCTCCATACCAGCTCCGTATCACCGCTGAGAAAGAACTTTTTGCTTTCAACTAACACAATAAATACCGTTTGACATAAAGGCAGAAGTAACACAGATAAATCAAACGCAAAAAACATGCCCCTATTTTTTAAATAAGGAAGAGAAATCACATAAAAAAGTGATGCAAGCAAGACATAACCATAGATGAGAAATTGCATGAAATCTGTCAGCACTTCAAATGTTTCGATCGTATACTGTCTAGCTAGCACTTGGTGGATCATCTCAAGTGTCATACTCCCTAGCAGAACTACTCTTAATATGATTCCAGCATAAAATACATAACTACTCTTCTTTTCTTTCCATATGGGAAGTGTAATAAAAAGGACAAATAGTCCAAGCACACACCATTGAATCATGTGGATACTGTACTCATTTAAAATAAAAAACCTTTCAAAATGGAGGGATAAATCACTAAACAAATCAAACATCGCTACACAATCCTTTACTTCAAATTAAGGCCTCGTTCGTATAGACATTTGACTTGTTAAAAAGTTTCATCAAATACAAAAAATCACTTCATTCTCATGAAGTGATGTTGTTTATTGTTTATTTCCGCTTCCCTTTATGTAATCATGCAAGATTTTTTCACAGACGGATCGATTTCCAGCAACAATGCTATTTTTCTCTAGAAACGTCAAGCGTTCTCCGTGAATATTCGAGTAAACAGCGCCTACCTCATCAAGTAACACACATCCAGCCGCATAATCCCAAGGCGCTAGCCTTAACGTGACATATGCGTCGCTTCTTCCGCTTGCAATATAAGCTAGTTCAAGTGCAGCTGACCCAATCGTTCGTGTTCCTCTCACATCGCGTACGAGACGGGCAAACGGCTTAGCGTCAAAATGAGGGCTTTCAATCGCCCATGTTGGGTTAATGCCGACAATGGCTTTTTCAATGGCGACATCTTTTAAAGGCGGGAGTAAGGTATCGTTCATATACGCCCCTTCTCCTTTGACTGCATGATAGAGCTCGTCATGGATGACGTCATAAATAAGGCCGATTTTCCCCACACCATGTTCAAATATCCCAATTGAAATGGCAAAATTTCGTTTTTGATGGATAAAGTTCATGGTGCCATCAATTGGATCAATGATCCATACTATCCCGTCTAGAGAGGTCACTTCTTCCCCTTGACCCTCTTCTCCTAAAATATGATGATCTGAAAATGTCGACTGTATCTTTTCAATGAAGAAACGTTCTGTTTCTTTATCGATGTTTGTGACAAGATCATTTGGATTTGATTTCGTTTCAATTGATAGACCTTCCTGCATGGATGCTTTAATGCGGCTACCCGCTTCTTTTACCCAAAGCTTTGCAAGTCGGTCAATTTCCACCCAGTTTGTCATCGGACTGTAAACCTCTTTTCTATGTAGTACCTATTTGTATTAGCATACTGATATTATGTACGTAAAAGCAAGAAAAAAGCAGCTTCATACAAAAACGAACCGATGAATTGGTTCGTTTTTACCTCACCTTGTTTTACCCTTGAAGCTGCTCCCACTCTTTTCTTAGGCGCTCAAGCTTTCGTTTGCTGCGTTCTACCTGGATATCATCTTTTTGCTCGATGGCTTCATGAAGCGTAGAAAGCTCATAATCAACCTCTAATCTCCACACAGCGATGCGATTCTTCTTCTCTTGTCTATACCCATGCTTCACGATTTGCTTCACTGGTCAACGCCCCTTCCAGAGAATGATTCATTCCTTGTCAGTTTTCATTGATAAAAAATACAATCGATAAGAGAAATGGTTCTTGCTTATATCGTATGAAGCGATCGCATAACCGCAACGACATTCTGAAAATTGTGTTTTTACCTATTTGTTATGTACCACAAAATCGAAGTTTTTAAACGCCGAACCAAGATCCCTGCTATCTTTCTCTTTAAAGTGCATCTTTTTTTGAGCTTGACCCAAGCTATGATAAAATATGATCAGCAAAAAGATACAGGAGGCATAACATGAGTGAAATGCGTTTTAGAGATGAAGATTTTGAAACATTCACAGTAGACGGTTTAGATGAACGTATGACCGTATTAAAAGAGAGAGTCCGTCCAAAGCTTGAAGCACTTGGTGAACATTTTGCACCGCTTCTTTCTTCTATTACAGGTGACGAAATGTTTGTCCACGTGGCAAAACATGCAAGAAGATCAGTCAACCCGCCAAATGACACTTGGGTGGCTTTCGCTAACAGTAAGCGTGGGTATAAAAAGCTCCCTCATTTTCAAATTGGGCTTTGGAAAACTCATGTATTTGTATGGTTTGCGCTCATTTATGAATCTCCAGTGAAAGGTGAATATGGGCAACTATTCGAAAAAGAGCTGGACACGATCCAAAAGAAAATACCGCAAGACTTTGTTTGGTCTAAGGATCATATGAAACCGGACGTCCTCCGCCACAGCGAACTTGATGCTGAACAGCTGAGAACACTATTTGAACGTGTTCAAACAGTCAAAAAGGCCGAACTCCTTTGCGGCATCCAGCTTCCTAGAGAAGAAGTTGTTCAAATGAATAATGAAGAATTCTTATCAAAAATTGAAGATGCCTTCCGCACAGTAACTTATCTATACCGCTTTACACAAAAAGAATCTGTATAAAAAAACGAGCCTATATTGGCTCGTTTCAGATTGTTGACAAAGGGCTAAAATGAACTTTATTTTAGCCCTTTGTCTTCTTTTCAGCGTGATAGAAAACCTTTGCAGTCTAGGAAGGACAGCTACTTGCGCGGAGCGAATTTGTCATTCGTGAGCACCAGCGCGCAGGACTGACAACGAATGCGAGGGTTTGTCTACACGCTGAAACGAGCCTATATTGGCTCGTTTTTTACATCCGTATCATAGCTGCTTCTTCAGCCTCTCTTGCACTTTTTACTGTGCGATAAGGGGAATACCCACTTCCCTTTTCAAACGCCGCACAATGCGTCTTTTCTTCTGCTTTTGATGGTACAACTTCTTTAAATCGTTTATAAGCCTCTAGTAATGCTTGTTTCGCAATTCCTGTTTCATAGGCTTTTTCAACGGCTTGAAAAAATGAAATGACCGCCATCTTTTCTTCAGTTGTCCAGTCGACGTCCATTGGATATTGATATTCCATTTACTTGTCCCTCACTTTAATCCACATTTCTTATTTGAACTTTTATTATAGCATCTGTTTGATCAGAATCCGATTGATTTTATGCTTTACATTCCGATCAGTTCATAATATAATTCTTTTGTTTTATGCAATGAAATCTGCTGTTATTGGGATAATAATAGCAGGTATTTCGATGAAGGTGGGAAAGCAATTGTCACAACATGATACACCCTTATACACTGGACTAAAAAAACACGCTTCAACCAATCCAGTCCAATTTCACATTCCAGGCCATAAAAAAGGAGCCGGAATGGATCCTGAATTTAGAGCATTCATTGGAGACAATGCATTAAGCATTGACCTTATTAATATAGAACCTCTTGATGATTTACATTCGCCTCGAGGAATGATCAAAGAAGCACAGGAGCTTGCAGCAGAAGCATTTGGTGCCGACCATACGTTTTTCTCTATACAAGGAACAAGCGGCGCGATCATGACAATGGTGATGACCGTCTGTGGCCCTGGAGACAAAATTATTGTTCCACGTAATGTCCATAAGTCGATTATGTCTGCTATTGTATTTTCTGGTGCAGTACCTGTTTTTATTCACCCGGAAATTGACAAAGAGCTTGGCATCTCTCATGGCATCACGCCAGAGTCAGCTAAAAGAGCGCTGACTAAACATCCAGATGCGAAAGGGCTGCTTGTAATTAACCCAACGTATTTTGGCATTTCAGCTGATTTAAAAACCATTGTAGAGATTGCTCATTCATATGACGTACCTGTTCTTGTAGATGAGGCACATGGTGTGCATATTCATTTTCACGATGAGCTTCCATTGTCTGCGATGCAGGCGGGAGCTGATATGGCAGCAACAAGTGTGCATAAACTTGGCGGCTCTCTCACCCAAAGCTCGATTTTAAATATAAAAGAAGGGCTTGTTTCAAAGGATCGAGTACAATCTATTTTAAGCATGCTGACAACTACGTCTACTTCTTATTTGCTTTTAGCCTCCCTGGATGTCGCTAGAAAGCGATTAGCGACTGAAGGAAAGGCACTTGCAGATGAAGCCATTCGATTAGCTGAATCAGCAAGAACTCGTTTAAACGAAATTGAAGGTATTACTTGTATTGGTCAAGAAATTCTCGGTTCACCTTCTACTTACGATTATGACCCAACAAAATTAATCATCTCCATTAAAGACCTTGGACTCAATGGCCATGATGTGGAGAAATGGCTGAGAGAAAGCTACCGAATTGAAGTAGAGCTCTCTGACCTATACAATATTTTATGTATCGTGACGCCTGGCGATTGTGATGAGACGATTGATACGCTTGTAACGGCTATGAAGGAAATTGCGGCCACCTCTGCACGTCAAAGCGGCAAACAAGCCGTGACAGAAGTGTTATTGCCTGAGATCCCTTCGCTTGCGATGACGCCGCGTGACGCTTTTTACGCAACAACGGAAGTCATTCCATTTAAAGAAGCGGCTGGCCGGATCATTGCAGAATTTGTCATGGTTTATCCGCCTGGTATTCCTATTTTTATACCAGGAGAAATTATCACAGAAGAAAATATCTCCTATATCTTTAAAAATATCGAAATCGGTCTTCCTGTTCAAGGACCTGAAGATTCCACACTAGATATGATTCGTGTCATTAAAGAACAAAAAGCCATTTTATAAAAAAGAAACATGCAGCCCCAATTGGAGCTGCATGCTTTTTTATTTATTCAGAGGCTTCATCACAGCAATGACAGTGACCACATGTTCCATAAAGTGTTGTCACTTTTTCATTTTCAAATTGATCAATGGTTTCATTGCAATCTTGACAAATAATTGTACCCACGTACATTCCCCTTTTCTTTACTCAAAGTTTGAAAGCGTTTAATCTATTTCATATCTCTATAATATGATGTCACATTTAAGTTGTCAACGGTTAATTGTATGACACATTTAATCATTTTTTATAAAAATATGCTTTTTTCTCATCATATTGAGGAAACGTTTCAAATGTATTTTGCTTCATATCAATTCTGTAACAATTGAGTAACAATCGAAAATTGTCAAAAAGGACGTGATACACTAGAGTGACTAACAGGGAACTGGCTCCTAAAAATGTTGGTACAACCCCAAAGGATTTTGAGGTGAATAGATTGAATTTTATGAGGACCCTTCTCATTATATTCCCTATGCTCTTTGTACTTAGTTCATGCTCATTTGCGTATATCATACCGAATCAGACAGACCAGGTCAGTCATATTCAAAAGCCGAGAATTCTCTTTTTTACTGATGCAGAAAATCTTGATAAAGAAAGTCCTTATTATGACGCAGTGCTCGATTTAAAAAATGAATATCCGAAGGAAATGTCCAAGATGATTGTCAAAGAAGATCGTAAAGGCTGGAAAAATGAAGTAGACGAACTGCCGGCTATTTTACTTGTCAATAATGAAAAAGTCATTGTGAAGGTGGAAGGTAATGTCCGAAGTAAAGAGGATATCTTATCACCCATATGCCAAGCATTAGATCGAGTGAATACAAATTAACGGTTCGACTTTGCACTTATATATCCATATGAAAAAAACCCTCAGCTCATGAGGGTTTTTCGTTTTCAGCGAGTTTTCACATACATAAAAATACCCTCTCCGTGTGGAGAGGGCTTCAGCGTGTAGACAAACCCTCGCATTCTTTGTCAGTCCTGCGTGCTGGTGCTCACGAATGTCAAATTCGCTCCGCTCCAGTACTCGTCCTTCCTAGACTTTGTCAACAATCTGAAACCCTCTCCTTGTGGAGAGGGTTTCAACGTTCATTATTTTACGATATGGATTGGGCTTCCGATTGCTACTTCAGCCGTTTCCATTGTGATTTCACCTAAAGTTGGGTGAGCGTGAATTGTCATTGCGATATCTTCAGCTGTCACACCAGCTTCAATTGCAAGGCTAAGCTCTGAAATCATATCAGAAGCACCAACACCTGCGATTTGTGCACCGATCACAAGACCATCCTCTTTACGAGTGATCATTTTCATGAAGCCATCAGTTGCATCAAGAGAAAGTGCACGTCCGTTTGCTGCGAATGGGAATTTCGCTGCAACGATGTCGATTCCTTCTTCTTTTGCTTCTGCTTCAGTGTATCCAACAGTTGCAAGTTCTGGCTCAGAGAATACAACAGCAGGAATACCAAGGTAATCAATTTCAGCTGGCTCTCCAGCGATTGCTTCAGCAGCAATTTTACCTTCGTAAGAAGCTTTGTGTGCAAGTGGTGGTCCATCAACGATGTCACCAATTGCATAGATGTTTGAAACGCTTGTACGGCATTGTTTGTCAGTTTTGACAACTCCGCGGTCTGTCAATTCAACACCAACTTGCTCAAGACCAAGCTCATCTGTGTTTGGACGACGACCAACAGTCACAAGTACGTAGTCAGCATCGACAGTTTTTTCTTCACCTTTTACTTCGAAAGTAACAGTGACACCGTCAGATTTTTCTTCAACGCCTTTTGCAAGAGCGTTTGTGTGAATTTCAACGTTTCCTTTTTTCTTCAGGTTACGTTTCACTAATGAGCTCATTTGCTTTTCAAAACCTGGAAGGATTTCGTCTCCACCTTCAAGGATGACAACTTCTGTTCCAAAGTTCGCATAAGCAGTACCAAGCTCAGTACCGATGTATCCACCACCGATGACAACTAACTTTTTAGGTACTTCTTTAAGCGCTAAAGCACCAGTTGAGTTAATCACGCGGTCTGTGTATTTAAATGTAGGCAATTCGATTGGACGAGATCCAGTTGCAAGAATTGCATTTTTAAATGTATAAGTCTGCGCTGAATTTTCATCCATGACACGTACAGAGTTGCTGTCTACGAAATAAGCTTCACCTTTGACGATGTCTACTTTATTTCCTTTTAGAAGACCTTGAACTCCACCTGTTAATTTGTTGACAACAGAAGCTTTCCACTCTTGAACTTTTGTGAAATCAACTGTTACGTTTTCAGCTTTGATACCCATGTCTTCAGAATGCTTTGCATTCTCGAAACGATGTCCAGCATTGATCAATGCTTTTGAAGGGATACAGCCGACGTTTAGACATACGCCGCCAAGTGTTCCTTTTTCAACGATTGTTACTTTTTGTCCTAGCTGTGCAGCACGAATAGCAGCTACATATCCACCAGGACCTGCACCGATGACAAGAGTATCTGTTTCGATTGGGAAATCTCCTACTACCATGAATTTACGCCTCCATTAAAATTAATTGTGGATCATTCAATAAACGCTTGATGTGGTTAAGGGCATTTTGCGCAGTAGCTCCATCAATCATACGGTGGTCAAAGCTTAGGGAAAGAGCTAAGACTGGAGCTGCAACGATTTCGCCATCACGAACAACCGCTTTTTCAGCGATACGGCCAATACCAAGGATCGCTACTTCTGGGTGGTTGATGACTGGAGTAAACCATTGTCCACCAGCAGAACCGATGTTTGTGATTGTGCAAGATGCACCCTTCATTTCAGCTGGAGCCAATTTACCATCACGTGCTTTTGTTGCAAGCTCGTTGATTTCGTTAGATACTTCGAAAATCGCTTTGCGATCTGCATTTTTCACAACTGGAACAAGCAAGCCTTTTTCAGTATCAGCTGCAATTCCGATGTTGTAGTAATGCTTTTGAACAACTTCATCTGTTTTATCATCGATAGAAGTGTTAAGTACTGGGTACTTTTTCAAAGCAGAAGTTAGAGCTTTTACAACGTAAGGCAAGTAAGTTAACTTGATTCCTTGATCAGCTGCAACTTGTTTGAATTGTTTACGATGTGCAACAAGGTTTGTTACATCAACTTCATCCATTAATGTTACGTGAGGAGCTGTGTGCTTAGAGTTCACCATTGCTTTTGCGATCGCTTTGCGGATTCCGCTCATTTTCTCGCGAGTTTCTGGGAATTCTCCTTCTAGAACTGGAGCTGCTGCCGCTTTTGGAGCCGCTTCTTCTTTCGCACTTTCAGCTGCTTGAGGTGCTGCTTCTTGAGTTGCTGCAGAACCGCCATTAAGGAAGCTGTCGATATCTTCTTTTAGCACGCGGCCATTTTTACCAGTACCTGCAACTTTGTAAATTTCAACGCCTTTTTCACGCGCATATTTACGTACAGATGGCATAGCAATAACGCGTTTGTTAGGATCAGCATCTACTTGCTCTTGTGCGCCAGCACCAGTTGCTGCTGCCGCTTCTTCTTGAGCAACTTCTTTCTTTTCAGGCTCGTTACCAGCTTCAGCAGTACCTTGTACTTGAGCTTCAGTTTTCGCTTCGCCTTCTTCTTCGCTGCCTTTAAATTGAAGATTTTCGTAACCAGGTGCATCAAACGTAATGATTGTTTGTCCTACAGTTGCAACTGTTCCCTCTTCAACTTTTAATTCTAATACTTTTCCTTTAACAGGTGAAGGAATTTCTACAACTGCTTTATCATTTTGTACCTCTGCTAAAACGTCATCTTCATTGATTTCGTCGTTTGGTTTTACAAACCACTTAACGATCTCACCTTCGTGGATACCTTCTCCGATGTCCGGAAGTTTAAATTCAAATGCCACTGTTTTTCGCCTCCTAGATTATGTTAAACCCTTGTTCTGTCAACATTACACGGTCATGTAATTGATAAAGGGGAAGAGAAATAAATTCTTTTCCCCTCTGTCATTTAATTAAAATTCAAGAACTTTCTTAGCTGTTTCAAGCACGTCTTTATGGTTTGGAAGCCATACGCTCTCAGCTTGAGAGAAAGCAAATACAGTATCAGGTGCAGCTACACGAAGTACTGGTGCTTCTAGGCTAAGAATTGCTCTATCATTGATTTCAGCTACTACGTTTGCTGCAATACCAGCTTGTTTTTGTGCTTCTTGAACAACGATCGCACGGCCTGTTTTTTCAACAGAAGCGATGATTGTTTCAATATCAAGCGGGCTCACTGTACGAAGGTCAACGACCTCAGCAGAAACGCCTTCTTTTTCAAGTTCTTCAGCAGCTTTAAGTGATTCGTGAACCATTGCACCGTAAGTGATGATTGAAAGGTCAGAACCTTCACGTTTCACGTCAGCTTTACCGATTTCAATTGTGTACTCTTCTTCAGGAACTTCCTGACGGAAAGAACGATAAAGTTTCATATGCTCAAGGAATACAACCGGATCGTTGTCACGGATTGCAGAAATTAAAAGTCCTTTTGCATCGTAAGGTGTTGAAGGAATAACAACCTTGATACCAGGCTGTTGTGCAATAAGACCTTCTAAGCTATCAGCGTGAAGCTCAGGTGTGTGAACTCCTCCGCCAAATGGAGAACGGATTGTCACTGGAGAATGCCAGCGTCCACCAGAACGGTAACGCATACGAGCCATTTGTCCAGAAACAGAATCTAATACTTCGTAAACGAATCCGAAGAATTGAATTTCCATTACTGGGCGGAATTCTTGTAGTCCAAGGCCAATTGCAAGACCGCCAATACCAGATTCAGCAAGTGGAGTATCGAATACACGATCCTCACCAAACTCTTTTTGCAATCCTTCAGTCGCACGGAATACGCCGCCGTTTTTACCAACGTCTTCTCCGAAAACAAGAACGTTTTCGTCATTTTTCAGTTCTGTGCGTAACGCATCAGTGATCGCTTGAATCAATGTCATTTGCGCCATGGCTTACTTCGACTCCTTCTGTTTGTAGATTTCAAGCTGTTCAACCAAGTTAAATGGTTTCACATCGTACATGTTTTCAATCAAATCAGTGACTTTCTGCTTAGGCTGTTCGTCAGCTTCTTTGATTGCTTGTTTGATTTGTTCTTTTGCATCTTCGATGACTTTATTCTCTTCTTCTTCAGACCAAAGGCCTTTGTTTTCCAAGAATTTGCGGTAGCGTACCAATGGATCTTTTTGCTCCCACTCATTTTCATCTTCTTTTGTACGATATCTTGTTGGATCGTCACCAGCCATTGTATGTGGGCCGTAACGGAATGTAAGAGTTTCAATTAATGTTGGACCTTCACCATTTACAGCACGCTCACGAGCTTCAGCAGTCGCTGCATATACAGCTAATGCATCCATACCGTCAACTTGTACGCCTACGATACCAGCTGCAGCTGCTTTTTGTGCAATCGTTTGTGCAGCAGATTGCTTTTCAACAGGTGTAGAGATCGCATATCTGTTGTTTTGGACAACAAAAATCGCTGGCGCTTTGTAAGCCCCTGCAAAGTTAATACCTTCGTAGAAATCACCTTGTGAAGCTCCACCATCACCAGTGTAAGTGATTGCAACAGCATTTTTACCGCGCTTTTTCAAACCAAGAGCTACACCAGCAGCTTGAATGATTTGTGCACCGATAATGATTTGCGGAGAAAGTGCATTCACATCTTCAGGCATTTGGTTTCCAACAAAGTGTCCACGAGAGAACAAGAATGCTTTTGTTAGTGGAAGACCATGCCAGATTAATTGTGGTACATCACGATATCCTGGAAGAATGAAATCTTCTTTCTCAAGTGCAAAGTGAGTTGCAAGCTGAGAAGCTTCTTGTCCAGCTGTTGGCGCATAGAAGCCAAGACGTCCTTGACGGTTCAATGAAATTGAACGTTGATCTAATACACGTGTAAACACCATACGGCGCATTAATTCTTTTAATTGGTCATCTGAAAGATCTGGCATTGCCGCTTCGTTTACGACTTCGCCTTTTTCGTTTAAAATTTGGAACGTTTCAAACTGCTTTTTGATGGCATCGAATTGCTTTTTGCTATCAACAATTGCTTTTTTTGTTTTTGCAGCCATTCTAAAGTCACCTCTTCCTTTCTTTTAACAGTCAATTTGTCGTGAATCCATTTATACATACAGATATAGGATAACCCAAAATGCTCATATGACTCCTGTATATAATAGCCACAAAGATCATTGTCGAAACATTGGATGATCGCTTGCTTTTGAGTTTTTCTAACTGTATTAACGATAGTTCACAAAAAACTAATACAACTTCTGTTAACAAGGAATAGTTTACAACAAGAAAAATAGTCCGTCAATTGATTTAACGGCTTTATTTAAATAAATGTATTCGCTTTACTTTTTATGGTGACCTGTATCAATCTGTTTAATCAACAGCACAAACTGTACTAGTATAGAGTGGATCACTGTACTACAATAGCACATGTTTGTTTTTGTCGAAAAATAAAAAAAGAGCTATTTTCAGCTCTTTTGATCGTGATGGACAAAGGGCTAAAATGAACTTCATTTTAACCCTTTCTCTTCTTTTCAGTTTGACATCTTGGAAAAACGAGTAACGACACGCAGGCACTTTGGGAGTAGCAGCGATAAACAGAGCTAGCAAATATGCAAGTACTGTTTTTAGCTGTTTTGTGATTCTTTCTGAGCTGTTTTGTATAAAGCTTGTTTATATTCGTTCAATTGATCTGTATATTGATTGAACTTCTTGCTTTCTTTTCTAACTTTACTATAGGAACGATTCACTGTCTTTAATTTGGATTTCAGCTCAGCGTATCCTAAGTCTTTTCTTTTTAAGGATTCATACAAGTGCTTGTCTTGTTTCAGCGCCTTTTGATACTCACGGTAAAGCTGATCATACGATGCGTATCTTTTTTCAATTGATTTGACTGTTTGTTCTGCTTTGTCTTTTACTTCTGCATCTTTTATCTGTCCAGCGAATTCCTTTACAGATTGAAATTCTTTTTTCGATTGATCCATGCTGTCTTTTTCTGTTTTTAAATGTTCTTCACGCTTTTCTGCCGATGCTAATGCTTGATCAGACAAGTTTGAGACGGTTTTTGTGTGGTCTTTTGTTGTTTGAATCATTTTTTTATACAACTGCTGCTCTTTTTTCTCATAGCTTTGCAGTGCGCCTTGTTCTTTTTCAAAGGATGCTTCTTTTTCGCTCATTTTTGTCATGGCATCTTGCATCTCATAAAGCGGATTTTGACCTCCGCAGCCCGCAAGCAAGAGGGTACATATCCCCGCTAAAGTTGCACCTGCTTTTATTCTTCTTTTCATCTGTTTCAATTACAAGGTCCCCCTTTACATCTCCACATACCACTATAATTTTTCAGGGCGGTTGTGACAAGGAAAGAGGATGGTTTTTTGAGGGGAAAGAAGATTTTTTTCATGCTCTAGGCTCATGACTATACAAATAGTGCATTCATACATAGTTTATATTACACGCTTCGCCTTCACTTATGAGAGGCCGAGTGTATTTCCAAAGGAGGTCAAAAGTATGTCTAATTATAGTCATGGAAGTATGTATGGTGGATACGGCGGTTACGGTTATGGATACGGCGGCGGTTGTTGCTATCCAAGTTATGGTGGTGGATACGGTTGCGGTTACGGTGGTGGACGTACATTCGCTTTAATCGTCGTCCTATTCATTCTATTGATCATTGTTGGCGCAGCATTCTTAGGCGGCGGTGGCTGCTGCTAATGGCTGAATAAGCCTCTGACCGGTCTCATACGACCGGTCTTCTTTATTTCATTGCATATGTTGTGTATCATTTTATATACTTTACATACAAAGGAAATAGGAGTGAAGTTTTGTGATTACCATGGATGATATCGTACGAGACGGGCATCCCGTCTTAAGACAAACAGCTGAAGCGGTCGAACTCCCGCCAACAGAAGAAGAAAAACAGCAATTAGCTGACATGATTGAATTTGTCAAAAACAGTCAGGATGCAGACATTGCTGAAAAATATGAACTTAGACCCGGTGTTGGCCTAGCAGCTCCGCAAATCAATATCAGTAAACGAATGATCGCTGTTCACTGTGAAGACGAGGGCGGAGAACTTTACAGCTATGCATTATTCAATCCTCGCATTGTTAGCCATTCAGTCAAAAGAGCTTATTTAGCTACTGGAGAAGGCTGTTTATCTGTTGATGAAGCCATCCCTGGATTCGTCCCGCGCTATGAAAAAATCAGGGTGAAAGGTACAACGCTTGAAGGTGAAGACATTGATATTCGCCTCAAAGGGTTTCCGGCCATCGTTTTCCAGCATGAAATTGACCACTTAAATGGCATTATGTTTTATGATCATATTCAAAAAGATCATCCATTCGCCGAGCCAGACAACGCGGTTGCGATCGGCAGATCATAACATAAAAACAAGACCCGTCCATCAGCGGGTCTTGTTTTTTATTCATCAATAAGGCCTAATTCAGTCACAGCGTGGAATATGCCATCCTCATCTACAGGTTTGGTGACAAAGTCAGCTAATGTTTTTAATTCATTGACTGCATTCCCCATCGCAACGCCTGTTCCAACAAAAGAAATCATTTCTCGATCGTTCAGCCCGTCACCGAAGGCAATTGTGTCCTTTTGATCGTACGGAAGTCTTTCAATGACTCGTTTAATTCCTTCAGCCTTCGATCCACCTTTTGGCAGGACATCAGTAGACAGCTCATGCCACCTGACGAGATCAATTTCTTCACGGAACGCTTCATATAGATGTTCCTCTTCTGCTTTACAAAATAGTAGCATTTGATAAATGACGTTTTCTTTAAAGAATGACAAATCATGCTCGGGATGCTCTGTTTTTAAAGTGCCAATCCCTTCATGGATAAATGGATGGTTCGGCACAGACGCCTTCATCGTCTTCTCTCCCATGAAAACAAGCGGATGATCATGTTGATCCGCTGTTTCATAAATTTTATCCATCAGCTCTTGCTTAAGCGGATTGCCGTAAATGACTTCTCCTTCGTACATGACATACTGACCGTTATAAGCAATAAATGAGTCAAGCCCTATTTCTTCTAAAATAGGCTGGATGAGAAAAGGCGAACGACCAGATGCAATGAAGAGATGATGCCCTTTTTCTTTTAATAAACGAACAGCTCGCTTCGTTGATTCAGGTATTTTTTTATCATGGTCATATAAAGTACCGTCGATATCAAAGAAGATGACTTTTTTATTCATATCTCGTCTCCTGTCTCTTGTTATGTATACCCTCTCCCCTTCATCATACAGAAAGATCTTCACTGACGAAACCACTTCCTCTTAAAACGCCCATTTCCCACATATAACCATGTAACATTAAGTGGAAACATCATATAATACAAGTATATAGAGAGAACGGAACAAATGGCTGAATGAGACTCATACCGAAAGGAGGCGATCCGCGATGCTTCGTCGTCTGCGCAAGAAAATTCGAAGACAATGGAAGGACATGCTTCGTAAAAAATCGATTGCTTAAAAGGATCTTCCGCACATTTGCTGAAGGTCCTTTTTTCTCTGAGACTTTTCTTATGCGCGTTTTTTTAATATAATAGAATAAGCGAGTGTAACATACGGTATTTAAGGAGAGATTTGGATGATATATAAGGTATTTTTTCAGGCAAGTACGACTGAGGTACCTGTGAGAGAACACACAGATTCACTATACGTTGAAGCGGTTTCTGAAAGAGACGTACGCGATAAGTTGAAAAAACATAACTACAATATTGAATTCATTCAGCCTGTAGACGGTGCTTTTTTAGACTATGAACGAGAAAGTGAAAATTTTAAAGTATTGGAGCTATGAGAGGAATGAAATTTGTAAAAAACGATCAGGCGGCAGTTTTTGCGCTCGGCGGATTAGGCGAGATCGGTAAAAACACGTATGGCGTTCAATTTCAAGATGAAATCATTTTGATTGATGCTGGTATTAAGTTCCCTGAAGATGAACTTCTTGGAATTGATTACGTCATCCCTGACTATACGTATTTAGTTAAAAACGAAGATAAAATCAAAGGTCTTTTTATTACTCACGGACATGAAGACCACATCGGCGGTATCCCTTACCTTCTCAAGCAAGTGAATATTCCAGTTTACGGCGGCAAACTCGCAATCGGCCTACTTCGTAATAAATTGGAAGAGCACGGTCTCTTGAGACAGACAAAACTTCACATTTTTGAAGAAGAAGATACCATTAAATTTAGAAAAACAGCTGTGTCTTTCTTTAGAACAACACACAGTATTCCAGATTCTTATGGAATTGTCGTGAAGACACCTCCTGGTAACATCGTACATACAGGTGATTTCAAGTTTGACTTTACGCCTGTTGGCGAGCCTGCCAACTTAACAAAAATGGCTGAAATCGGGAAAGAAGGCGTTCTATGTCTTTTATCCGATAGTACAAACAGTGAAATTCCAGAATTTACGATGTCTGAAAGACGCGTAGGTGAAAGCATTGATGACATTTTTAGAAAAGTCGACGGCCGTATCATCTTTGCTACGTTTGCTTCAAACATTCACAGACTTCAGCAAGTGATCGAGTCCGCTGTTGCCAACGGTCGAAAAGTTGCGGTGTTTGGACGAAGTATGGAGTCTGCTATTGATATTGGACAAGATCTTGGCTACATTAAATGTCCAAAAAACACGTTCATTGAACACAATGAAATTAACCGCCTTCCAGCAAACAAAGTAACCATTCTTTGTACTGGTAGTCAGGGCGAACCGATGGCCGCTCTTTCTCGTATTGCCAACGGTACGCACCGCCAGATTTCAATTAACCCTGGAGACACTGTTGTCTTCTCGTCTTCACCGATCCCAGGTAACAATATTAGCGTAAGCCGTACCATTAACCAGCTTTATCGTGCTGGTGCTGAAGTCATTCATGGCTCACTCAATAATATTCATACCTCTGGACACGGCGGGCAGGAAGAACAAAAGCTGATGCTCCGTTTAATTAAACCTAAATTCTTCATGCCGATTCACGGTGAATACCGCATGCAAAAAACGCATATTAAACTGGCGAATGATTGCGGAATTCCTGAGGAAAACTGCTTTATCATGGATAATGGTGAAGTTCTTGCACTAAAAGGTGACGAAGCAAGTGTCGCTGGCAAAATTCCTTCAGGTAACGTATATATCGACGGAAGCGGAATTGGTGATATCGGCAACATCGTGTTAAGAGACCGCCGCATTCTTTCAGAAGAAGGTCTTGTCATTGTTGTTGTCAGCATGGATATGAAAGAATTCAAAATTTCTGCAGGTCCTGATTTAATCTCAAGAGGTTTTGTCTACATGAGAGAATCTGGAGACCTCATTAATGACGCGCAAGATCTCATTTCAAAGCATCTTGAAAAAGTAATGGAACGTAAGACGACTCAATGGTCAGAAATTAAGAACGAGATTACTGACACTCTTGCTCCTTTCCTTTATGAAAAAACAAGACGCCGCCCAATGATCTTACCGATTATTATGGAAGTGTAATGACGTACAAGGAGACACAGCCAATTGGCTGTGTCTCTTTTTTATGCGCATTAAAAAACCCGCATATCTGTAAGATACGTGCGGGTTCAGTCATTGTTTTACGATTGAATCGGGAGATGCTGAAAACTTCTCACATCAAACAATCCTTGTGTTGTCATTTTCACATCAGGAATGACTGGCAGTGCCAAGAAGGATAATGTCAAAAACGGATTAAAGTCTAAGGTAAAGCCTGTTTCCTTTAAAGCATCATGGAGTGCATGAAGGCTTTCATTGACCGTATGTGCAGGTTGATCTGATAATAAACCGGAAATCGGTAATGGAAGCGTATGAAGAACTTCTCCGTCTTTTACAACGGTCAAACCGCCCCCTGCTTCTTTTAACGTCTCAATGGCTTTGATCATATCAGCATCATTTGTTCCAACAGCAATTAAGTTATGCGAGTCATGGGCAACTGTTGTTGCAATCGCCCCCTCTTTTAAGCCAAAACCGCTGACGACCCCTATCCCAATTTCAGATAGACCTTTATGGCGTTCGACAAGTACTATTTTTAATACATCTCGATCAATATCACTCGTAAATTGTCCATCGCTTCCAGAAGGAGATATTTGTTCTAATTTCGTTTCAAGCTGATTCGGTATAATGCGAATGACATTCATCTTTTGGTGATCTGTTATAGGCAGCGTTAGATCTTTCTCTTGAACGTCCACTGCATGTACCGATTGCATGAGCGAAGAATTTGGCGTGATCTTGTCGACACTTGGCAAATATTCTCCATGTTCAGAGACCAATTCTCCTGCGATAAAGACGCTTGTAATTCCTACCTCATGTAAGTCAGAAATGAGCATAAAGTCCGCGTCAAAGCCTGGTGCAATTGCTCCCTTTGTTTTGAGACCGAAGCACTCCGCTGCGTTTAAACTTCCCATTTGATATGCTAAAAAGGGGTCCAATCCTTCTTGTATCGACATCCGTACTTGTTCATCAATACTTCCTTGAGCCATTAAATCATCTAAATGTTTATCATCCGTACAAAAGAAAAAGCGTCTCGCATTCTTCTCATTGACAGCAGGCAATACGTTTTTCACGTTTTTAGCAACAGAGCCTTCTCTCAGCATGACATACATGCCTCTTTTGACACGTTCAAGGGCCTCTTGAGCTGTTGTCACCTCATGATCCGTTTGGACATTAGCTGTTCGGTACACATTAATTAATCGGTCCGTTAATCCTGCTAGATGGCCATCAATGAGTTTCTGTTCATGTTGAGCATCAAGCAGTTTTTGAAGCATATCTTCTTCCGCTTGTTCCACCGCGACATAATCCATCACTTCGGCAAGACCAAGCACTTCTTTCTCCTGATAAAGAGGCTTTAAATCTTTTGCTTTTAGTGTAGCACCTGATCGTTCAAAGCTGACTGCCGGTACACAGGATGGCAGCATGAAATATATATTTAGAGCAGCTTTTCTCGCTTCTTCGAGCATAAAACGGATACCTGCAACACCGGATACATTGGCAATTTCATGCGGGTCTGTTACAACAGTTGTCACACCGTGAGGAACGACAGCTTTGGAAAATTCAGCAGGAGTCACCATCGAGGATTCGATATGAACGTGGCCGTCAATGAATCCGGGAACAAGCATTTGACCTGTTGCATCCAGCTCCTGTTCTCCTTCATACTCCCCAATTCCTACTATTTTTCCATTTTCAACAGCGACATCAGCGTCTATCCATTCCTGGTTAAACACGTCCATAACCTTCGCATGTTTAATCACTAGGGCTGCCTTTTTTCTCTTTGCAGCTACCTCAATTTGATGTCTGAAAAGCTCCTTATCCAACGACACTGCCTCCTCCGAGTAAACAATATAATGTTTCTTATCGTAAACGAATCTGTTTGCCCAGTCAATGACATTTAGAGAAAATCAACCATATCAAAAGATTGATTTTTATTTCTGAATAGTGATAATTGGCTGAAAAATAACCATGTTCTATTTTGCTGTTCTTTTAGAAAGTAAACGGCTCTTTTCCACTTTGTTCTCTCCCGCAATGTCCGCCCCATATGTACACTTCTAAAGCAAAAAAACACCCCTTCTCGGAGTGTTTAATAGTCGTTCTGCATTTCCCGTTTTTCAAAGCGCCCGATATCTGCCACTGCCCCAATGACAATGAGGATATCTTCTTTTTGAATCATTTCATCTGCGAGCGGTGAAACGATCACTTCTTTCCCGCGTTTAATTGCCACGATATTGATCCCGTACCTTGCACGAATGTCGAGATCTAACAAAGAGTGCCCAGCAAGTCTGCTGTTGGCTACGATTTCAATGAGGCTGTACTCATCTGACAGCTCTAAATAATCAAGCACGTTGTTAGAAATAATTTTATGTGCAATCCGTCTGCCCATGTCTCGTTCAGGATGGACAATACGGTCCGCACCAATTTTATTCAAAACCTTTTCATGGTAGTCATTTTGAGCTTTCACTGTGACCATTTTGACACCAAGTTCTTTCAGCATAATCGTTGTTAAAATACTCGCCTGAATGTTTTCACCTATCGCCACGATCACATGATCAAAATTGCGGATGCCTAGGTTTTTTAGGACAGATTCGTCCGTCGAATCACCAATCACGGCATGTGATGCAATTTTAGCATATTCGTTCACACGATCTTCATTCATATCCATGGCCATGACTTCAAGTCCTTCTTCGCTTAGCGCCTTGCAGATACTTCCGCCGAAGCGTCCAAGACCAATGACTGCATATTCCTTTTTCATGTTCAGACTCCTTTTATATCACTTACCATGCATTTTACTACGGTTTCATTAATGAATCCATATGCGACCGTATTTTTTTACGAAACGCTTCACTTAAGTAAAGGTCTGCTCCTTTTTCGATTTCACTGCGATAATGACCAGGAGGCGCAATTTCTTCGCTCTTTTTTAAAACGAGAAACGTTAAGCAGTCCTCATACACTTGATCACCTACTGTGACATCGACAAATGCTGGACGATAAGTTCCTTCATTTACACCTTCTCGTTTGTACAAATAACGAATGGCATCAAAAGGTACTTCATATAGAACACCCTCTGTTTCTCCGCCGTCTTCTACCATATCTGCTCTTGATCCATCAGGGCGCACCAATGTAAACCTTGTGGTAAAACGATCAAGTGTGCCGCCGCCGATGATTTGTTTGAAATAATGTTCCACTTTCGCAAGCTTAAACCTTGCATCATCCATACAGGACCCATAGGCAAAATAATAGAAGGAAGACGGTTTGCGCTCCCATAGTTGATATGACTTCCAGCAGCCGCTTTCAATCTCCTTTAGACTCGATGCCTTCTGCTTACATATTGTATAAGCAACGGCTGACCTTGGCCCCTGGTCTGTCATAACCTCTATTTCCTGCTGGTCATACCCTTCCTCTAGCTCATCTATCTTATGCAGCGTTTCATCACTGACCTCATACAATTCTCCATATACTGTGCTTTGTTCCGAGACAACACACACAGGGTAACCCTCACCTGTATCGTACAGTCTCCCTTTTATCCAAGCAGATGCTGCTAATGGACTGCTTTCTTTCATCAATGTCTCGTGATACTTTTCGTGCTTTAAAAGTGTCCCATACACAAATAACGTCTTTGTCTCCTTCGTCATCACACATCACATCCTCTCACCTTGCTACTATCTGCTTTTTTGATACACAGGTAAGTAAATATCAAAAGCCGTCCCTTTGCTGAGCTCGCTCTTTACATCCATTCTTCCATGGTGATCTTTTAAGATCGTCGCACAGATCGTTAAACCAAGTCCTGTACCTTCTTTTTTAGTCGAAAAGAAAGGATCATATATTTTCAGAATGTCCTCTTCGGACATTCCTTTTCCTTCATCTTGAATCGTGATTTTCCATTCATTCATCACTTTTTCTGTTGATATGTATATATTGCCGCCTTCAGGCATTGCCTCGATCGCATTTTTGATTAAGTTAATGAACAGCTGCTTCATTTGATTGGCGTCTGCTAATATCGTGCCAGCATCCTGCTTTTTAAATGGCTGTTTGAGATCAATATTTGAAAGAACGGCATTTGTGTTTAATAAGGTAATCACCTGCTCTAGCAAATCATGGAGCTGTACTTCTTGAAATTGAACCGATTGAGGTTTTGCTAAGACAAGCAGTTCACTTAAAACAAAATCGATGCGTTTAATTTCAGAAAAGATGATATCAAAATAATCGGTTCTTTCAGGATATTGCGTTTTCATCAGCTGCAAAAATCCATTGACTGAGGTGAGCGGATTTCTGACTTCATGGGCAATGCCAGCGGCTATTTGTCCTGCAACAGCCAGCTTTTGTGCCTGCATTTGCAATTGCTGATTTGATCTTTCAAGTTCAAGCTTTGCCTGCTTTTGTTTCGTGATATCTGCAACCGTTCCAATACCTCCAGTAAACTGGTGCTGTTCATCGAAATAAAGCTTATAATGCACATCTCCCCATACCTTTTTTCCTTCTTTATGGAGAAGCTGCAGCTCCACCCGCCCCTCATCCTTATGCTCTTTGATCACAGACAACAAATGCTGAACGACATGCTCTTCTTGATCAAAGTACTGATTGTACATCGTACCTAGACACTCCTCTATGTCGTAACCCGTCATTTGTTTCCATGCTTGATTCAAAAAAATGATTTCACCTTTTTCATTGGTTTCAAAAACGATTTCTTGCAAGTTATCTGTGATTCGATTCAGCCGCTCTGTCAGTTCGTGTGCTTCTTTTTCTCGTTTATTTAAATCTGATACAATCAAATTCAACCGGTCCACGTAGCCTGAGATGGTCCAAATACCGGCCAAAACAACGACTGTAAAGGCTAGATCGAGCGGCCAATTAATGTGATAGCCGCTAAGATAATAAAAGAAATCCCAGCTCAAAATTAATATAAATGCAAGAACGGATAACAGGATCCGTACTTGATAAGTTTTGTTCAAATAATTCCACCTGCCGCCCTGAGATTCTTTGTCAATTGTACCATTTTCCACTTATTTTTTGAGGAAGATGTGGCATTTTTAAGGAACTTTTTTAGAAAAAAAAGCCTGCTCTCAGCACAATGGGAGAGAACAGGCTATTTTTATTTACTGCTGAAGGGCTTCTTGAAGCTCTTTTAGCAGTAGTTCTGCGCCTTCAGCGCTTAATGTAATTTGACCATTTCCATACTCGTGGTTCTCAGAAGTAATCTCACCAGTCATCAGGCAGACGCCCTCTGGCTGATATTTTTTCAAGACGATTTTATCTCCATCTATAAAAAATTCCATACTGTCTTTAATAGCGATATCAAGTGCTCTTCTCAATTCGATTGGCATCACAATACGCCCTAGTTCATCTACTTTTCTTACAACTCCGATAGATTTCAATTTCGTTCCCTCTTTCTTTCATTAGCTCAAGATCAATCTGTTTTTCACCAATTGATATATCGTAGACGTAAGAGATTCTTAAAAGGTTTCTCCTGCATAAAAATTTTTTTCAAAATCGAAAAACCAAAGGGAAAATTTATTGTGAATGTCAAAATGAGACTTGAATTTTACAGATTCATTTCAAGATGATCACACACCCCCACAAATGACCTCAACCCTCTGAACTTTTAAATGTAAAATTGTTTAAAACAGCAAAATTAGAGATTGGGTGAAAACATGTTTCAAAATGCCGAAATTGGAATTGATTTAGGAACAGCTAACATATTGGTTTACAGTAAAAATAAAGGAATTATTCTCAATGAACCATCCGTTGTGGCAGTAGATACGGAAACAAAAACTGTCCTTGCAGTGGGGTCAGAAGCAAAAGAGATGATTGGGAAAACACCTGGAAAAATTGTAGCGATCCGTCCGATGAAAGATGGTGTCATCGCTGATTACGATATGACAACCGATTTACTCAAACAAATTATGAAAAAAGCAGGAAAAAATATTGGGTTTACCTTTAGAAAGCCGACTGTGGTTGTTTGTACACCTTCAGGTTCAACAGCTGTCGAACGCCGCGCGATCAGCGATGCTGTCAAAAATTGCGGGGCCAAGCATGTGCATTTAATTGAAGAACCCGTCGCAGCTGCAATCGGTGCTGATCTCCCGGTGGACGAGCCTGTTGCCAACGTCGTTGTAGACATTGGCGGAGGAACGACAGAGGTAGCGATCATTTCATTTGGCGGAGTTGTCTCTTGCCATTCGATCCGAATTGGCGGAGATCAACTGGATGAAGATATCATTACTTTTGTGAGAAAGAAATACAATTTACTGATCGGTGAACGGACAGCTGAACAAGTAAAAATGGAAATTGGTTATGGACTCATTGAACACGAACCTGAGTCATTAGAAGTACGTGGACGCGACCTTGTCACAGGTCTTCCAAAAACAATTACACTTGAATCAACAGAAATTCAAGGTGCTATGCGTGAATCACTTCTTCATATTTTAGAGGCGATTCGGGCTACATTAGAAGACAGCCCTCCAGAACTGAGTGGTGATATCGTAGATCGCGGCGTCATTCTAACTGGCGGTGGTGCACTATTAAACGGCATTCAAGAATGGCTCTCTCAAGAAATTGTCGTCCCAGTTCATATCGCAGCAAATCCTCTTGAATCTGTCGCAATTGGAACAGGTCGTTCATTAGAAGTCATCGACAAATTGCAAAAAACATTAAAATAATCTTCATGTTCTACTTCTTTTTTCATCATTTCGATCATATCGTGATGAATGGATAAACGTGAAGGAGGAAGAACATGTTGCTTGATTTAGGTAAACGGGTCGTTGTCACAGTCATTTTAACCGGTATTATTTTAGGAGGAATGAGCCTGTCGTTTTCACATATGCCCCCTTCTAATGCACAGCCTGTGAAACAACTGAACCGCTAAAAAAGCCGCACGAAAGCGGCTTTTTTATTTTGCTTCGGGACGGCTCCCTATTTTCCTTTTCGGTCTTAAATCTGATATGATGAACATGACTAAAGGAGGGTTTTTTATGAGTTCATTCGAAAAACAACTAGATCAATATGCAAAAACCATCGTTGAAGTAGGTGTAAATGTTCAAAGTGGTCAAGAAGTGGTCGTATCTGCGTTCACTGAATCTGTAGATCTTGTCCGCCTTGTGGCAAAACACGCATATGAGCGCGGAGCGAAAAACGTACATATCCGCTGGAGTGATGGTGTTCTTACCCGTTTAAAATATGAACATGCCCCACAAGATGTGTTTGAGCAATTTCCAGAATGGGAAGCACAGATGATGGAAACCATCGCAAAACGTGGCGGTGCTTTTATTACGATCTTGTCAGAAAGCCCTGATCTTCTAAGTGGCATTGACTCGAAAAAAATTGCTTCACAGCAAAAAGCTGCAGGTTCAGCACTTCATACATATCGTCAATACGTTCAATCTGACAAAGTCGCATGGACAGTCGTCGGTGCTGCATCAAAAGATTGGGCGAAAAAGATTTTCCCTAAGCATGCCGATGAAGAAGCTGTTTCATTATTATGGGACCAAATCTTTAAAGTCGCCCGCGCTGATCAGCCAGATCCTGTTGAAGCGTGGAAAAAGCATGATGAATCACTAAATGAAAAAGTAAAAGTATTAAATGAACGTCATTACCACAAGCTGCACTATGAAGCACCAGGTACAGATTTAACGATTGAACTTCCAGAGCAGCATATTTGGGTAGGTGCTGGCAGCGTGAGTGAACGCGGCGTATCATTCATGGCCAATATGCCGACAGAAGAGGTCTTTACCGTACCTAAAAAAGATGGTGTAAACGGGACTGTCTCTAGCACAAAGCCACTTAGTTATGCAGGAAACATTATCGATGAATTTACGTTAACCTTTGAAAATGGGCGTATTGTAGATGTGAAAGCAAAAGAGGGCGAAGACATTTTAACCTCTCTCGTTGAAACAGATGAAGGCTCACATTATCTAGGTGAGGTTGCCCTTGTACCAGATGATTCACCAATTTCTAATTCAAATATCCTCTATTACAATACACTTTACGATGAAAATGCATCCAATCACCTTGCCATTGGCAGCGGTTATGCATTTAATATCGAAGGCGGTAAAGAGATGAAACGTGAGGAATTAGACGCAGCGGGTGTGAACAGCAGTATTACACACGTCGATTTCATGATTGGTTCAAAGGAAATGAATATTGATGGGATCACAAAAGATGGTAAACGTGAACCGATTTTCCGTAATGGAAATTGGGCTTTTTAAAGAAAAAAGACATCCTCATGTGGATGTCTTTTCTTTATGTTTATGCATACAGCTCTTGTAGCCTTTTTTGGATGTCTTGATCTGATAAGAACTCATCATAAGTTGTTTGTTTATCAACGATGCCGTTTGGCGTCACTTCGATAATCCGGTTTGCAACTGTTTCAACAAACTGATGGTCATGAGATGAGAAGAGCATAGCCCCTTTAAAGCTCATTAGACCGTTATTCAGCGCTGTGATGGACTCTAGGTCTAAATGGTTCGTCGGCTCGTCTAACAGCAAAATATTCGCTCCAGACAGCATCATTTTTGATAACATACAACGAACCTTTTCTCCACCTGATAAGACGCTTGCTTTTTTCTTCACTTCTTCCCCAGAGAAAAGCATACGGCCTAAGAAACCACGCAGGAAGCTTTCACTTTGATCATTCGGAGAATATTGACGAAGCCAATCCACTAGATCGACATCATTTCCTTCAAAGTATTCGCTATTGTCTTTAGGGAAAAAGGCTTGAGATGTTGTCACGCCCCATTTAAACGTCCCGCTGTCTGGCTCCATTTCACCAGCAAGGATTTTAAATAAAGTAGAGACAGCAAGTTCATTACGACTTAAGAACGCAATTTTATCCTCACGATTCATAATAAAGCTGACGTTATCCAGTACTTTTACACCGTCAATCGTTTTTGATAGACCTTCTACTTGAAGGACATCATTTCCGATTTCACGCTCTGGCGCAAAATGAACATAAGGATATTTACGAGAAGATGGTTTAATGTCATCTAGCGAAATCTTATCAAGCAATTTCTTTCTTGATGTCGCTTGCTTCGATTTAGATGCGTTCGCACTGAACCGAGCAACGAATTCTTGAAGCTGCTTAATTTGTTCTTCTTTTTTCTTGTTGGCATCCTGGCTGAGTTTTAATGCCAGCTGGCTTGATTCATACCAGAAATCATAGTTACCGACATACACTTGAATTTTTCCAAAGTCAAGGTCTGCAATATGCGTACATACTTTGTTTAAGAAATGACGATCATGCGATACGACGATGACGGTATTTTCAAAGTTAATGAGGAACTCTTCTAGCCACTGGATCGCTTGTAAGTCCAAGTGGTTCGTTGGCTCATCGAGAAGGAGAACGTCAGGTTTACCGAATAAAGCTTGTGCTAAAAGCACTTTTACCTTTTCAGATCCGCCAAGCTCAGACATTTTCTTCGATTGCAGGCTCTCTGGAATGCCAAGACCTTTTAATAGGATCGCAGCTTCACTTTCCGCTTCCCATCCGTTTAACTCAGCAAACTCACCTTCAAGCTCTGCTGCACGAATCCCGTCTTCATCTGAGAAATCAGGTTTCATATAAATCGCATCTTTTTCCTGCATCACATCATATAGACGTTTGTGACCCATGATGACGACTTTTAACACTTCAAACTCTTCGTATTCAAAGTGGTTCTGTTTTAAAATCGCTAAACGTTCACCAGGACTCATATGAACATCGCCCGTTTGAGCTTCAATTTCTCCAGAAAGAATCTTTAAGAACGTTGATTTACCAGCTCCATTGGCACCAATTAGTCCGTAGCAGTTGCCAGGAGTGAACTTAATATTTACTTCTTCAAATAATTTACGATCAGCAAATCGCAAACTAACATTATTCACTGCAATCATTTATTAATCCTCCATCACTCATTCATCAATATGAAGTATAACATGAATAACGATTGATAGAAACGTCTCTCGCTAAGAACAAAGGCTTTTTGTCCAATATGGTATAATAAGTGGGAATGTTTTTGTTGAAGGAGTTCGGGCGATTTGAGATTACTCACACTCATGGAATACTGTTTATTGATTTTCTTTATGGGCATTTATTTATCGGCGACAGGCTTTAATGCAAGAGACTTTGGCCTTTATATTGGGCTTGTCCTCATTTACACACTGGTCCACATCTTTTCAAAACGCTTTTTACAAAAGCGCGGAAAAGACAATGTGAAAATTGGATTATTCCGTTCTGTTTTGGCGATTACCGGGTCCGTTTTCGCTTCTGTTTTGGCCATTGTCATCATTGTCACGATGCTCACACCAAATTAAAAACGACCCTACATGAAGGGTCGTCCATTCAAGCACCTTTCTTACGCAATGAGAAAGGTGTATTTATTGTGTTTGTCGAATATCGCCAAATGGGAAGAAAACAAATTCTGATGTGCCGACAATCCGATCCTTTTCAATGAGTCCGAGTCCATTTCGACTGTCCATAGAATTCAGTCTGTTGTCACCCATAACAAAGTAATCGTTTTTCGGTACTTTCACTGGACCAAAATCTCCTGTTAAATGTACCTCATACTCTTTGGCATGTGCCTTGTTCTCTTTTAAATAAGGCTCATCTACTTTTTTACCATTAATGTAAAGCGTATCATCCTTCATTTCAATCGTGTCGCCTGGAAGGCCGATCAATCGTTTGACATAATGTATTTTCTGACCGTCTTTTCCATTAATAATCACGATGTCACCACGTTTGACTCCACCGAGATAGTTGATGGTTTTGTTAACAAACAGCTTTTCTCCATCATGAAGGGTTGGTTCCATTGACTCTCCTTCCACCACATACGGCTCAAAAATAAACGTACGGATGATGAGGACGAGGGCAAGTGCAATTAAAATAGCTTTGATCCATTCAAACAGAGAACTTTTCTTCTCTTTTTTGGCTTGTTTCCCATCAGATTGAATGTCATTTTCGTTTTGTTTGTTTTCTTCGTTCAAAATACTGCTTCCTCCTAAGACTTTCTGCTAAAAGACTTGAAACGTGAATTGAATAACTTTACTTTATCACATGTCATTTAAAAATTCACAAGACAACCATTCAATTAGATATTTTTTCCTAATTTGCTGATGATTAAACAAAAAGAAGCACCGCTCTTCACGATGCTTCTTTTCAAATTAAGCTTCTTGTCGGACTGGTTTTTTTAGAATTCCGAGAAGTAGCGCTGTAACAATGGCACCGATTAAGATGCTGATGATGTAAAGAACTGGATGGTTTGTTACCCAGAAAACGAATAGTCCCCCGTGCGGTGCAGGAAGCGTCACTCTAAAGAATTCTGTTAATCCACCTGCAACTGCTGCACCAATCACAGCTGAAGGAATGACGCGCAGAGGATCTGCCGCTGCAAACGGGATAGCCCCTTCCGTAATGAACGCAGCTCCCATGAAGTAACATGTAATACCTGCTTCACGGTCACGTTTAGAGAATTTGTTTCTAAAGATCGTTGTCGCTAGGGCAATTCCTAGCGGCGGCACCATTCCGCCTGCCATAATCGCAGCATGCGGTGCATAGTTGCCAGCAGCAATCATCGCAAGACCAAATGTGTAGGCAGCTTTGTTAATCGGACCACCCATATCAATGGCCATCATACCAGCTAAAATAATCCCCATTAATACAAGGTTTCCAGTACCAAGTGATTCAAGCCAGTGTGTTAATCCGTCCATTACCATTTTAACAGGTGTGTTGACGATGTAATGCATGATAATTCCTGTAAAGAAAATACCGAACAATGGATAGAGCAGAACTGGTTTAATACCATCGAGCGACTGTGGTACAAAAGTGAATACTTTTTTGAGCAGCACCACAATGTAACCAGCAAGGAAACCAGCAATCAATCCGCCTAAGAATCCAGCACCTGCTGCAGAGGCCATGAATCCGCCAACCATACCTGGTGCGAAACCTGGACGGTCTGCAATACTCATTGCGATAAATCCAGCTAATACAGCAACGATTAAGGCAAGTGCATTATCTCCGCCAATCCCTTTTAATACAGCTGCAAATGAATTGAAAGAAGGATCTTTAGGGTCAGCTGAGTTAATTCCCCAGAAGAATGAAATCGCAACGAGGATACCGCCCCCAACAACAAACGGAAGCATGTTGCTTACACCGCTCATTAAGTGCTTATAGAATCCACTTCTTCCCTTGCCTGACGATTCATTTTCATCTTTTGAAGAACTGCCGCCTGAACCTTTATAAATCGGCGCATCTTGATTGATGGCTTTTTCGATCAATTCTTGCGGACGGCGAATTCCAGCTGTCACAGGTACTTCAATGACATGTTTGCCTTTAAAGCGTTCCATTTCAACTTGTTTATCAGCTGCCACAATAATAGCTGGCGCTTCTTCAATTTCTTTTGCTGTCAGGGCATGTTTAATTCCACTAGAGCCGTTTGTCTCAACTTTAATGTCAACGCCCATTTCTTTTGCTTTTTCTTTCAAAGCATCTGCGGCCATAAATGTATGCGCGATGCCTGTTGGACAAGCTGTCACCGCTAAAATTTTAGCAGGTTTTCCCGGTGCAGCCGGTTCCTCTTTGACTTCCTCTTCTTCTTCATCGTCTTTATCATGTGTATTGATAATTTCAATGATTTCATCTTCAGTAGCCGCTTCAAGAAGCTGCTTTCGGATCTCTTCACGCATGAGAAGTGTGGATAAACGAGAAAGTGCTTCTAAATGCGTGTTGTTTGCGCCTTCAGTTGCTGCAATCATAAAGACAAGATGACTTGGCTGTCCGTCTAATGATTCATAATCTACACCGGCTGTTGAACGGCCAAATGCAATAGCAGGTTCTTTCACACTTGCTGTTTTCGCATGAGGAATCGCAATTCCTTCTCCGATTCCCGTAGAGCTTTGTTTTTCACGATTAACAACAGCTGCTTTGTAGCCTTCTTTATCATTTAATTTACCAGCTGTATCTAAAACAGTGACCAGTTCTTCAATAACGGCTTCTTTTTGCTGGCTGTCTAATTGAAGCTTAATCGTATGCTTCGTGAGTAGTTCTGTAATTTTCATGATGACTCCTCCTTTAAATGCGTGTGACTTTTACTTGTGGCAATAATGTATCGACAAGCTCTTTTGTTCCAAGTTCCTCAGAAAATGCTGTAGCACTTCCTGATGTGACGCCAAGCTTAAATGATTCTTCTCTGGAAAGGCCTTTAGAAACGCCAGCTAAGAATCCTGCAACGACTGAATCCCCTGCACCAACTGAGTTGATCAGCTTGCCTTTTGGAACATTAGATTGAAAGATCCCTTCCTTACTGAATAAGAGAGCGCCGTCTCCAGCCATAGATACAATGACATGTTCAGCACCTTGTTCCAACAGCTTTTTCCCATAAGGAATGGCTTCTTCTGCAGATGAAATACTGGTTTCAAACATTTCACCTAACTCATGATGGTTTGGTTTCATTAAGAATGGTTGCAGATCTGCTGCTTTTTTTAAGGCTTCTCCAGAAATATCAAGTACTACTCTTACCCCTTGCTTCGCACATACCTCAGCAATGCGCTCATATGTGTTATGAGGCAGTGAAGAAGGAATGCTACCTGCTAATACAACGACATCGCCTTCTGTTAATGAAGTGAATTGGGATAAAAACGAATCGAACTGTGCTTCAGTAATACTTGGACCGAGCCCGTTGATTTCTGTTTCTTCGCCTGTTTTTAGTTTCACATTGATACGTGTATCTTCTGACACCTCATGAAAGGCTGTTTGTAATTGTTCGTTTTGTAAAAAGTCTTGAATATATTTGCCTGTAAAACCGCCAATGAATCCAAGTGCTTTTGATTCAACACCGTGCCGTTTTAAAAGCCTTGAGACATTGATTCCTTTACCACCTGGATATTTTTTGTCATAGGTTGAACGATTTAAACCGCCGACCGCAAAATCCTCCACGTGTACGATGTAATCAACTGATGGGTTTAAAGTAACTGTATAAATCATGTTTTCACTACCTTTATAACCGTTTTTTCATGGTAATTATCGAATGAATCCTCTTTTGCGTCGTTTGTGATAATGGTGGCTTCCTGTAAACTAGCAAAGGTTGAAAACGATATTTCGCCAAACTTTGAGGCATCTGTTAAGATGTAGGTTTTTTTCGCCTGCTTCATGGCTCTTTTTTTAATGAGCGCTTCTTCTGGATCAGGTGTTGTAAACCCTGCCTCGGGATGAATGCCGTTCGTCCCAACAAAGCTCTTGTCAAAACGGTAATTTTCCATAGCTGTCAAAGCTGCGGCTCCCACCATGGCTCCTGTTCGATGTTTCACTGATCCGCCTATCAGGTAAAAAGAAATGCCTTTTCTCATGAGTGCTTCAATGTGCATGACACCATTTGTCACCACCACGATATCTTGATCTGGATCGATAAAGTCAATCATTTGCTGTGTTGTCGTACCAGCATCTAAGTAAATACAATCGCCTTGTTTTAAAAGTGATGCAGCTGCCTCTGCAATCAATGACTTTTCATGAAGGTTTTTGGCAGATTTCTCAAACACATCTGGTTCAAGACGAATACTAGATATTTTAGCTGCTCCTCCGTGAACTCTTTTAAGAAAGCCTTTTTCTTCGAGGGCTGACAAATCTCTTCTAATTGTAGATTCAGACGCATCCGTCATAATCGTTAAGTCCTGTATTTTGATGACATCGTTTTCTTCTAAATAGTCGATAATGAGTTGATGTCTTTCTGGTGTTAGCATTGAAAACACCCCCTTTTGAAAACGTATTCATTTTGCGCGCACCTTTATTGTAATCGCTTTTTTCAACATTATCAATACAAAACAATCAAATACATTCAATAACTATCAAAATCTTTCACAATGGTCATCTTACCTTTATATGTACCATTTGTAAACTGAAAAATATGTGACATTGAGAAGAAAGTCATGATATTAGCATTTCTATCATTTTTCATTTCATTCAATTGAACGAAAAAAAGCCTTTATGCGTTTTGCATAAAAGCTTCAGGTGCGGAGCAGCAGGCAATATATCTCGTTCTACCTTCTTGTCAGCACCTCGTACGTTAACTTTAGGATTATTCATATCTAAGTGATTCAATCGGATCGAGCCTCGCTGCTTTATTGGCAGGAATCAGTCCAAAAATAATACCAATGAGCATACTAAATAGGACGCCTCCACATACGATTTGCCACGATACAAGAGAAGGCCATCCTGCAAACAGTGACACAAGTGAAGCACCTCCTAAGCCAAGCGCGATTCCAAGTAACCCACCGATCAGTGTCAGGACGACAGACTCAATTAAAAACTGAACGAGTATTTGAGCCCTAGTTGCCCCAAGTGCCTTTCGAATTCCAATTTCTCTTGTTCTTTCTGTGACAGATACGAGCATAATATTCATGACACCAATGCCGCCGACAAGTAATGAGATACCAGCAATTGAGCCAATGATTGTTGTCATGACAGACGTAATCTGACCAATGCCTGCTGCAATCTCTTCCAGATTGATCATTTCGTAAGCATCTTCTGTATGGTGATTTTCATTTAAGCGTGCAGCCGCACTCTTTCCCACTTCTTTCATTTGATCAGCATGTGCAACTTGAATAGACAACTTATCATATTCTTTCACACCAAATGCAGTTGTCAACATTGCAAAAGGGACATATATTTCATTCATATCAAATGAAAACAGACCTTCCTGTTTTGCTAAAACTCCGATCACCTCAACCGGCTGTCCATTCATCCAAATCAACTCGCCTACTGCCTTCTCTCCATTAAACAATTCTTTTTGTATCCCTTCTGAAATAACAGCTGCCCTTCTTCCGCTCCTAAAATCGATTTCACGTAAGTCCTGTCCTTCTGCTATATGTAATGAATGTACATTCGTGTACCCTTCATTAATCCCATTGACCGTTGCATCTATTGTTGTATCTTGGAATCTTAATTGCATGCCTTGTGCCGTGGAGGAGGCAACCCGTTTAACCCCATTCAATGCTTGAACACTTTGAATGTCTTCTTCAGTAAATGTGGCTTCAAATAACGCATTAGGATTCGCATTTAACTCCTCATCAGAGGGTGTATAGGTCATATCAATGGTATTGTTTGGCCCTGAAATTGATTCTTTCAGCATTTGCTCTCCGCCTTGACCGATGGCAACGACTGCAATCACTGATCCAACCCCAATAATAATTCCAAGCATTGTTAAAATAGACCGCAATTTATGAGCTAGGACAGAATTTAGCGCTATTTTGATATTTTCAAAGAGTTTCATTCATTGCGTCTCCTTGTATCAATCTATCTTGAACGAGGCGTCCATCTCTTACAACGACTATCCGGTTTGTATACGCAGCTATTTCTTCTTCATGAGTAACGAGCACAACCGTTGTTCCTTCCTCATTGAGCTTTGTAAACTGTTCCATAATCGAGCCGCTCGTTTTTGAATCAAGAGCGCCTGTTGGTTCATCTGCCAAGATGAGCTCCGGCTCATTGACAATCGCACGTGCGATGGCTACTCTTTGCTTTTGACCCCCTGACAACTCGTTTGGCATATGCTTCATTCGATCTGCCAAACCAACCTTTTCAAGTGCCATTTCCGCACGTTCTTTTCTTTCCTTTTGACTGATACCAGCGTAAATCATCGGAAGTTCAACATTTCGCCTCGCATTTAATCTAGGCAGTAAATAAAATTGTTGAAAAACAAAACCAATGGATCGATTTCGAATCACTGCCAGTTCTTGATCCTTTGCTGCCGACAGCTCCATACCTTGAAAATGGTACTGTCCGGAGGTCGGGTGGTCCAAACAGCCGATGATATTCATTAACGTTGATTTTCCAGAGCCGGACGGGCCCATAATGGACATATACTCGCCTTTATCAATGACAAGGTTCACATCACTTAATACATCAAAAGTCTCCTCAGCGACTTCGTAGCTTTTTGTCACGTTTGAAAGCTGAATCATTCAGCATTCACTTCCATTCCGTCATACATATCATCTGATGGCTCTGCAATGATTTGATCTTCTTTTGTTAAACCTTTCGTCACTTCAAGATCTTGACCTGACGTTTCACCTAATGTCACTTTTACTTTCTTTAGTGCATTCTTTTCAACAACATAAACGTATGATCCATCTTCCTCTTTTTTCACAGCTGTTTCAGGAATTGTGAGCACTTGACGCTTGTCCGTTTCAATTTCCATGATCATTTTAAAGCCTGGTTTTGCATCCGGCTTTTTCCCTTTTATTTCAATTTCGACTGGATATTGTACGGTTTGATCACTAGCAGCTGTTTCTGCTGTTGACTGGGCAGGCACAGCGCCCACTTTTTTCACCACTCCTTGCCAGCTCTTTCCGCGAATGACATCAGACGTTACCTTTACTTTTTGTTTCTTTTTGACTTTCATAGCGTCATACTCAGTGATTAAGCCTCGTACGATCATTTTTTTCTCATTGCCAATATGGATCACCGGCTGCCTCTCTTCTAGCTTCCCTGCGCCAGCATCTTGCTCGATGGAGATGACTGTTCCTTCAATTTTGCTATGTATCGTTAAATCTTCTATTTGTGCCTTTACTTTTTCTTGGTTAAGCTCCGCTTGTTTTTGCTCTAATTCAGCGGCTTTGAGTTCGAGTTCAAGCTGATCTCGCTCGTTTTTCGAATCAGAGCCCGCCTTTTTCCCCTGATTTTCATCTAATGTATTGAGTCTATTTTGTAATTGTTCAAGCTTTAGTGTACTTGATTCAGCCGCAAGTGCTTGCTGCTGTTCTTCAAGCTCCAGTTCCTTATTTTCATATGTAAGGAGCGGTGTTCCAACTTTCACCTTTTCTCCTTCTTTCACAGCGATATGATTCAGGCTTCCCTTCTCTTCTTCTGTATAAATGAATTGCTCCTCCGAGAATGAAAGTGTTCCAGGCGTCATCACCGTAGAAGTTATTTCTTTTGATGCAAGTTGGACTGTTTTAAATGATGCCGTAGAGGCAGGCTTTGATTGGTTTTTTGCAATATTAAATCCAATGAATAGACCAATCACAATAATGATAATGGATCCGATAATGATTTTCTTTCTCATAAAAACATTCTACCCCCAGCTTACTGCATGTTGATGGTGATTGTGGTTCCTACATATTGAAAAATTAAAGATAATACATAAAAGACACTCACAATAATCCAAGATATTCTTGGCGAAATGCGGCCGACTTTGATCAATAAAAAGCCTGTTAAAACAAGATTCCAGATCACAAAAAGATCGATATTGGCTAACACGGCATGCCATGGACCAGACATTCGAATGAATGCGTTTAATGAGGTAACCGTGATATCTTTTGGCACATGAAAAAAAATGATCGCCAAATGAGAAATAATCGTACCAATGATCGTAATAGGTGTGATATACAGTACACCTGAAAACAGCTGATGAAATGTTGCATCACCTTTTGCTAAAAAGACGATGAACTTGTATACGGCAGTATTAATGACAATCCCAATGACCAGACCAATAAGCGTGATCACATAAACGAAAGGGATTGGTAAAATTAAATCTGCCCACAATCCTTCATTCACTAGCTGAGACAAATAAGTGACAACAACTGTTAATACAAGCACACATGATAAAGGCCACCAAACGAATGGCTGCTCCCACACTCTTTTTAAATGCTCTGATGGTCTTGTGCTTACTCCAATCATTGTGGGTTTTGGCGTTGTTTCTTTCATCAAATGTCATCCTCTCCATGTGCTGTAAGTATCGAAACGTTTTTTCATAATCTTGTTGTTTCTATTTTATCAAAAGATTGCCAATAAGTGATAGATCATTTGATTTTCTTATTTTCATAGTGATAGGATTGAATCTATTATTCTATTTTCATGAACGACATCCTTCAAATGATACCTTGATCCGACCATATTCATATGAAAAAATCATGATTTTACTGACTGAAAAACAGTTTATGAAGTAAACAACATGTCTTTCGGAATAAATATCCTTTTCCTTTGGATTCAGATGGTCTCAGTTAGACACAACAATTTTTTGTTAAAATATTCCTAGTAATTTCAATGAATCCCGGCTTTATAGGACTATGTTTAGCGCCTTTTATAGAACAGATGAGCCTTTAGTATCAATACTTTCATATTAAAAAAATAAAAATAAAAGGATTTTACTTGATCAAATGTTATTTTTTCATATAATGTAAAATAGAGGTAGGTTAAATGATAGTGGAAATGGAGTCAAGTGAATGTTAAGAGAAAAATTGAAAATGCAATTGATTTTACTTTATGAAAAGGAACAAGAAGCATGGCAATACTTTAGAAAGGAAAGAGAACTGATTTATCATGAGCTCAAATTACTTGATATGAAAGAGAGCAGACCTTCTAATGACAAAATATACTACGCAGCAAGGTGTGTAGATATTATTAAAGAAAAAAAGGGAAGCATCGTGAGCACAAAAGAACTAAAAGAACAGCTTCAAGCTCAAACAGATTTCAATGTGAGACGAATCAGCGAATTGTATGATCTCATTCAACAGCTCGATCCTCACATTTCTAAAGCACGCCGGGGATGTTTTATTTACGAAGATCATACCCAAGTACCTCTCCAAACTTTTCACACATAAAAAAATTGGTTACAGCCGCTGGCCATAACCAAATCCTCTAATATCTATTATCCACCACTTACAGGAGGAATGAGTGCAACAGTGTCCCCGCTACGCACTTCAGCATTTCCCCTCGTATATATTTCGTTGACTGCAACCATCACGTTTTGTGCAGTATCAACACCATATACCTCCTGTAATTCTATTTTAATCTCATCAACCGTTGTTTGATCTTTTTGAATGATGATTTGTTGTTTACCGGCCTTCTCAGCAAGGCCGGCGAACAATAATACGCTAATCATGCCGCTTCCCTTCTTTCTCGTTAAGTTGTAGAGTACTAGGTTTTCCTTCCGGGTATGAAACGGTTTCAAGCTGATCACCTATCCAAGCCTCTCCATCTTCCCAGTATTCCTTTTTCCATATAGGAACTATTTCCTTTATTCGTTCAATCGCATATTCATTGGCTTCGTATGCAGCTTTCCGATGAGGTGATGAAACAGCTATTGCCACTGCAATGTCACATATCTCAAGAGTGCCAATACGATGCACAATGGCAGCTTCTGTATCAGGCCAGCGTTTTTTAATTTCTTGTCCAATTTGACTCAACATATTTTCCGCCATTGGTATGTATGCTTCATATGTTAAACGCAGCGTTTTTTTGCCATTTGTCCATTCTCTTACCGTGCCTATGAATGTCGTAATGGCTCCTGCTTTGCGCCTTGTGACATGCTGAATCAATTCATTCACATCAATTGGCTCTTTTGTGATCTTAAAAAGTTCATTCATACGAGGCTTCCCCCTTCAATAAATTAAAAGCAAATGTGATCCCGCGCCTGTCAAATGCTGAAAACACAGGAAACGGGTATTTCTCAGTGAATTGTATTTCTTTATTGAAATAAATGGCTGCTTGTATATGAGAAAGTGTCGAAAGATCAATGAGTTCCTGTTCGTCTTTGACACACAGGATTTTGCGGTAAGGCGCCTGTTTGTATCCTTCGATCAAGACGGCATCTAAAGGAAGATGCTGACACATGTTGATTAGTTGTGTGAATGTCATGTGCCGTATGAAAAAGTGACATTCACCTTCTCCCTCCACACCTGCGGCAAATGCACCCGCTTGAACATATCGATCCGTATCTTTTTGTTTGAACAGACGGTCTGGTTTTCCGCCATGTCCGTGATGTTTGAAGCAGCCTAGCTGCATTTCTTCTTCATCCGCCAGCTGACATAATTTTTCGATCAGCGTCGTTTTACCACTATTTTGATAGCCCACGACTTGTAGAATGTTTAATTTGTCATCCAACATGGAGCACCGCCTTCGTGGTGAAATAGCAGAACGCTGACCTGGTCACCTGCACTAAACCCTCTTGTTCCTCCAGGCAAAACAATGAAACAATCAGCATGAGCAATAGATGTCACCGCACTAGATTTATCAAGACCGGTTGGCGTCACACTCAGCTGGCTGCCAGCGAAATCAAGTGATGCTCTAACAAATCGTGTGAACGGATTGGCTTTTGGAAAATCATGTGTCAGCTTCGCCTCAGCAAAAACGGGAAATGGATTTTCTTTCAAACACCATTTATAAATGATCGGTTTGACAAATAGTTCAAAGCCAACAAAACAGGCAGCCGGATTTCCTGACAGCCCATAAAGCAATTGACCATTTGACAACGCAGCAACGGTCGTCACACTTCCAGGTCTCATGGCGACTTTATTAAACAACACCTCTGCACCTAGTTTTTCATAAATAGCAGGTAAAAAGTCAAAATCACCTACCGATACACCACCTGTTGTGATGAGCATATCAACTTTGCTTAAGGCTGCTTTTACTGCTTCATAGCTTTGATCAAAATCATCGGATACACCGCCTAAATCAAGCGGTTCTCCTCCAGCTTCAAGAACCTGAGCGTATACCATGCTTAGGTTACTATTTCTAATTTTACCGTCCACCATGGCATCACTTACTTGTAGGAGCTCGGTACCTGTTGAGATGATACCGATCACCGGTTTTTTGACGACTGGCACAACCGCATACCCGAACGTTGCTAATATCGCCGTCACGCCTGGGGTTACTTTTGAGCCTTTTTTGATCATGACGTTCCCTTTGAGGGTCTCTTCTCCTTGCCGAGAAATATTGTCACCCTTTTTCAGAGGTCTTTTAAGTGACATCATTGATTTACCGTCTTTTTCAAACGTTTTCGTCAATTCGAGCATGATCACAACATTTGCTCCTTTTGGAATCTTCGCTCCTGTCATGATGCGAATCGCTTGAAAAGGACCGATCGTTTTTGCAGAAACAATACCTGCCCCAATATGATCAATGACCTCAAATTCAACCGGATGCTCGCTTGATGCTTCCTTTGTATCTTCTGCCCGAAGTGCAAAACCATCATACGGAGAACGATCAAAGGCAGGAACATCATGGTCTGCTAAAATATCCTCTGCAATCCATCTTCCAAGGCTGTTCTTTAAAGGAACCCATTCGACTTGTCCATGTTTTTGAAATTGGTGGACTTTCTTTACTGCCTCTTCTACTGGAATTGGCTGTCGTCTTTCCATCACTTCTCACTCCTATATGCCTAGCAGTCTTGCTAGTAATGAATTGGCTACTCTTTCATCATTAGTCCCATGGATTAATACACGTCCTCCTTTAAAACAAACGATACGGTGTGTTTCATAGCGTATATGAATTAAAAAATCGTTCACTTCCACCTCACAAATAGAGGACAGACGCTCTTTTACACGCTGAAATGAAAGGTTTTCCAAATCCTTCGATATGATCTGAATGGTGTCACGTCCGCAAAGAACCGCTGTTTTTTTACGCTGTTCATCTAAATATGGATACGTTCTATGTGTGCCGCAAGATGGACAGCTTTCCTGCTTCGTACGAGATACATCCATTTTAAACGAAGACGACTGCCACAAATCAAACGTGACAAACTTTCGCTCCATTTGCTCTTCATGCCCTGTTAAATATTTTAATGCCTCTGTCTGCTGATAAGCCGACACCATTTGGACAGCAGGAGAAATAATACCAGCTGTATCACATGTCAAACCCCCAACAGGCATTGAGGTAAACACACATGATAAGCAAGGTGTTTTGCCCGGCAAAATGGTCATATACATTCCCTGACTGCTCACACAGGCTCCGTAAATCCAAGGCGTATTTGTTTCTAAAGATAAATCATTCATCACCATTCTTGTCTCAAAATTATCTGTCGCATCAATGACGATATTTGCTTTTTGGAATAAAGGTCTTAACAGCTCCACCCCCGCATCTTCAATAAGGGCGTGTATGGTCACTTCACGATTGATCTCTTGGAGACGTTTTTTAGCTGCTGCCGCTTTTGGTACATGCATCTTTGCATCGTGTTCTGTGTACAGCTGCTGCCGCTGTAAATTTGAGAATTCGACATAATCGCGATCTACAATCGTCAAAGTACCAATTCCAGACCGGACAAGCCCTTCAGCAGACGCTGTTCCAAGTGCACCAGCTCCAACAATAAGGACATGACTTTCGGCAAGCGCAGACTGCCCTTTTTTCCCTACCGGAGGGAACAAAATTTGCCTTGAATATCGCTCGTTCAATATTGTTCTCTCCTCCTCGTTTTTATGTATCATATCATACCGTTTTCAGGTAAATCGCTTCTTTTATTGATATTATGAAATTCCTTTGGTGCTACGTTCAGTTCGTCGACTGGAACAACCTGGACGTGAAGTTTTTGCAGTAAGTCTTTGATAGCTAATTGATTCTCTTTTAAACACGCAGAAATAAACGGAAGACTGCGGCGGTGATAAAGCGCAAATAACGGCTGTAATCTTCCCTGTACCATCGGAACCACAGCATCTACATGCTCATGGCAATAAGAAGATAAAGCGACGGCTGTCTCTTTTCGTATGAATGGCATATCACATGCCGTCACTAAATACCAATCTGCTTCTTGCTTTTGCATAGCGGTATATATACCTGCAAGCGGGCCATACCCGCGCACCTGTTCATCATCTAACCAAACAGCTTGTTCCCCTCTTGCTTTGAAAAAAGGGAGAAGCTTCGGGTGACTGATGATGATGGTTTCCCCTTTCAAAAGTTGCTCTTTCACATGTTCATATAGTGGTTTCCCCTGATAGACATGACTTGCCTTTGGCTCTCCAAAACGCCTAGAAGCACCTCCGGCTAGTATCACATTCACTATTCTCATCATCTCATCCCCTTTGATATGGTTGTTCTAATCGCACTCATTTCGCATACTTTATTGATAACATGAATAAGGAGGGTCTACCTATGAACCGGCGCCATGCTTCTCCCCTATTCCATGATCTGTCTCAAGAAAATCTATTTTTAAAAGCTGAAACGGCCAAATATCAACAGATAATTTCAGATTTACAGTCCACGTATACCTATGCTAAAAACAAGAAGCTATCTCAAGAATATCATGAGATGAAAAAGGATTTCACTCAATTAAAACAACAATTGGATGAAATGACCATTGACCAAGACGAAGCATCATCTAAAATACAAGATCTCTCTTATAGCAAATCGGAATTATTACATAAAATCGTCCTTCTTCATGAAATGCTGCAAAAGGAAACCTATCATAGACGAAAAGAAACAGAGGAAAAGCACCGATTGCATTTGAAGGTTGTAAAATATAAGGAAATGTCTCAGCAACTACAGGAGCGATTACTAGACCAAGATAAACAGCTTGCAAAAGAGGAGAAAAAAGGAAATACTTTATCCGCTGTGATTGAAAAACTGCAGCAAACTCTAGGCGATAAAAACGCAGAGCTTCATTTATTACAAGAAGGCGTCCGGCATCTACAGGAGCGTTTTTATGAAACACAAGAAAAATTACTGCAAATCGAAAAAGCAAAAGAAGCCATTTTTTATGAAACGCTCACGAGCTACCAAAAACAGTTGGCCGAAAGCGAGGAATGGATCGCTTCTCATTTTGCTGATATCGACCAGTCAGCCCAAACAAATGCCGAGCCGTTCTCACAAGACCCTATTTTACAAACAACCGAAGAAATAGGACCGATTTTGAAGAAACTAAACGAACAAGTAGAAACGCTCCAGGCAAAAGTTGATGCGGTGCAGCGGAGTGGAGAGGTCATGACAGTGAAGATCGATGGATTTAAAAAACAGCGCGACAACATGCCCAAAGAACGAAAGATTGTCTATACAGTTGATCAAAAAAAGTGATTCATTCATCACGTACGCAAGAAAAAACTGCTGGCATTTACGCCCAGCAGTTTCTTTTTTATTTATTCGTCTTCTGTTTGAATGTCGCCTTCTAAAATATACTGTCCGCGATAAGGTTTCTTCACTTCTGGGTACATTTTAATTAAGCTTTGCATAAACGTTGTCATATTTGGAATTTCAAGACCGCTCTCTTTTTCAATCTCTTTTTGAAGTTCAGAGCTTTTAATCGCCGCATTATGACGCTTTAATGTTTTGATTGCAGCTTCACGAAGCTTAGCTGCCTTTGATCCAGGTCTAGCTGTGCCTCTTCTGCGTCTTGTAGATCCTTCAGGAATACCTACAGGTGCACCATTTAGCTGACCTGTTCCTAAAGATGATGTAACGTTTGACTGCGTTTGCGCAGGCTGATTGTAGCTTCTCATTTCTTGTGCAGCCAGCTCAGCTAATACAGGCAGTGAATCTGTTTTTCTCTCTGTACGTACTTCTTTTTTTGTATCTGTGACGAGACCTGTACCTTGACGGTCTAATTCTCTTAGTTTTGCGTAAATCGCATCTCGTTCAATTTGATATTCACGGATGACCTTTACTTCTGCTTCATTTAATTGTTCCAATCGTAAACGTAACGCTTCCCTCTCATTAAACAATGGATTTCCCCCTCATCATATAAAAAATATTCTATAGTAAATATTAGATTAGAAAACTAATTTTATCAACTATTTTTTTATCATTTTACAGTTTGCTATCAGATAGGTATTTCCAACTAAAATTTTGCCAAAGAAGAAAAATCGGCACCCATTTCATTGCCACTATAGGCTTTTGACCACCTTTAAAATATTGTAAAAATTTTGAATAAATGCTTATACTACTTGATTTATATAGTTATTTACCAAACTGAAATTTCTTTTGTGCAAAAACGTTCTGAATAGTAAAAAGTTAAAATCTTTACATTTTCATTTCAAAATAAAAATGTAAATAGGTCATAATACCTTTTTATTTTAGGAAATTTTTTTAATGAAATCCCTCATTTTCTCTTTTCTTAGGCATTCCACCTACAATCATATTCATCCAGTGCAATATGTCTCCTATTTTTCCCCATGAAAAAACCCCCATTCATGGGGGGAAAGCCTATTCTGCAGCCTTTTCAGACTCAGAAAGAACTCGATTGACACGTTTTTCAAGCATTTTCATACCGCTTCCGCCAGCTTGGAAGTGGCGTAAAGCACCTGTTTTATCGAATACATAGTAAGCTGGTACATATTCGTTCTCAAATGCTTCTGTTAATTTATGGTCGCTGTCTACAAAGATTGGCTGAGTGATTTCATGCTCATTTGCAACCTCTTTGATTTTTTCTAGATCAAGGTCATCCTCTGAACGTGGCATGTGAACTGCGATCACGTTTAGTTGATCTTTGTATTCATCACGGAATTGGTTCACTTGCGGCATCGCCTCTTTACAAAGGTGACAGCTAACTGACCAGAAGTGGATCAATGTTGGTTTATCACCAATTAATTCTTCTCTTGTTACTTCTCCATTTAACCATTCTTTTGCACCAGTTAGTTCTGGCATTGGTTGACGTAATTTCATTTTGAAGCGCCTCCATCCATTGTATGTCTCGAAACAAAAAAGTCTAACATCAGTTAGACCCCAGCATGTAGACAAACCCTCGCATTCTTTTTCGGTCCTGCGTGCTGGTGCTCACGGAATGTCACATTCGCTTCGCGCCAGTACTCGTTCTTCCTAGACTTCAAAGGTTTTTTATCACGCTGAAAAGAAGACAAAGGGCTAAAATCAAGTTCATTTTAGCCCTTTGTCAACAATCTGAAGGTCTAACACCCGTTAGACTGTTTCTTCAACTATCAATTAAAGTGTTTTTTGACCAGGTTTCCAGTTCGCTGGGCAAAGTCCACCAGTTTGTAATGCTTGAAGAACACGTAGTGTCTCATCTACATCACGACCGATATTGTTGTGGAATACTGTTTGATATTGAAGTTCGCCTTCTGGATTAATGATGAATAGACCACGAAGTGCAATTCCTTCTTCTTCAATTAAAACACCGTATTCTCTAGATACTGTGTGGTTTGTGTCAGCAGCTAGTGGATATTTTAATTCACCAAGACCATTGTCTTTACGATCTGTGTTGATCCAAGCAAGATGCGTATGGATTGTATCAGTAGATACACCAATGATTTCTGCATCTAAATCTTCAAACTCATCATAACGATCGCTCATTGCTGTAATTTCAGTTGGACAAACAAAAGTGAAATCCATTGGATAGAAGAAAAGAACTGTCCATTTGTCATTCTTGATGTTTTCCTCTAAACTCACTTTACCAAATTCCTTATTAGCAAGTACTGCTTCCATTTCAAAACGTGGAGCTTGTTTTCCTACAAAACGCTCTGCCATATGTAAATCCCTCCAAAAATAATATCTTTATACAGACTTCTTAGCTGTATATAAAATGAGAATCAACAGGTTGAATTCTCATTTAGTTAATAACTTCACAAATATAATTATAATACTTAAGCGATTTTTAGTCAATATTAATTAATAATAAATTTAATTAACGATTTGTCACAATCTCTCGCTCCAACTATTAAAAGTTTAACATGACTTGCTTAAGGGAACAAATGATTAGCTTCTCATTTCGCACATACATAGAAAGGTTTTGAAGATCATGAAAGCACTTGAACAAGTAGATTGGGTTTCCATCATCATGAATATCAGTATGATTTTGCTAAAACTCATTGCTATTTTTGTGATTTATTTTATCATCAGAGCGATTGGAAATAAGATGATTAAGCGTGCCTATTCAGCATTCTCTGAGAAGCACGATGTCTCTTTATCACGAGCTCAAACGCTGCAAAGTCTTACCTTAAATATTTTCGCCTACTTGCTGATTTTTATTCTAGTTGTGATGATCCTCGACTTATTTCATTATAACCCAACCGCCTTGCTGGCTGGCGCAGGTGTTGTAGGACTTGCCATTGGATTTGGCGCTCAGGGATTGGTGAGTGATATTGTGACAGGCTTCTTCATACTGCTGGAAAAACAATTTGATGTCGGCGAGTATATAACGGTTGCTGGTTTCGATGGGATCGTTGAACAAATTGGACTGAGAACAACACAGCTTCGAAGCTTTGATGGCACTCTTCATTTCATTCCGAACCGAAGTATACTGAATGTAAGCAATCATTCACGAGGGACGATGCAGGCACTCGTTGATATCGAATTATCCCCAGATGAAAATGTGGATCAGATGATCACCACTTTGCAAGCAGCCTGTGATGAAGTTCGTGAGAGCATGCCGCAAATCATTGAAGGTCCTCAAGTCGTTGGAGTGGAATCATTTGGCTCCTCATCCCTCGTCCTTCGTATCATTGCAAAAACTGAAACGATGGAGCAGTGGCGTGTCGAACGAATTCTACGCAAAAAAATGAAAGAAGCACTCGATCTAGCCAAAGAGCAAAAAGAACCAGGATCATAATATCCTGGTTCTTTTTTGTTAGTTTTATTGAACACGCTGTTCTACTTCTTGACAAATTTCATCAGCCGTCATACCTGACGCTGTAATGACAGATGCCTTTGTCGTTGTGTCTGAAATGCCAAGAACATTTGAATCTAGTCCTGTGACCACATAGCAGTCACACTGATCCATTTGCTGTTCATTTTGAATACGTACGACATCATACCCTTTTTGCTTCAAAAGCTCTTCTACATCGGATAAAGATGGTTCTACACCAATTCTTGTCATAATCAAGAACACCTCCTGTTCATAAGGTGTACAGGAGACCATTTGATTATTCATTCACCTGCTTGCTTTTTAAAATAAGCTGTCATGACGTTTACAGCTGTTTCAATCGCATTTTCGTCAGGCGTGAGTTTTGCATGGTGCAGACCATATTCTGAATCTACCCCTAGCCAAAACATGAACCCGGGATATTTTTTCAGCATGTAGCCGAAATCTTCTCCTGTCATCGCTTCTCTGCATTCAATGACATTCGCAAGACCTTCTTCGGCTACATATGACATAAATTCCTCTGTCAAATCCTTTGAATTGTCCACTTCGTAATAAGATGAAGGGTATCGAACTGTCGCCTTGCATTCGTAGCCAATTTCAATTCCCTTTGCCAGTGCTTCAATTCGTTTTCTCACCTTTTCCATAGACTCTGGCGAGAGCGTGCGAATGGTTCCATCAAGCTTTGCGTGCTGCGCAATGATATTTTGAGCAGTGCCACCTGTAATCGTGCCAACTGTAATAACGGCACTATCAAGAGGGTCCACATTTCGTGAAATCACCGATTGCAGCTGCCCTACTAGTGCACTTGCAGCCACCACCATATCATTTGCTAAATGAGGGTATGCGGCATGCCCGCCTTTTCCTTCAAGATCGATCACAAGCTCACTCGTATTAGCAAATAATAAGCCCGGCTTTGTTGCAATCGTGCCGACTGGATATTCAGGTGCAATATGCAGCGCTGTAATAAAGTCTGGCGTCCACTTTTTTAGAACATCACTTGTAAGCATTGGTTCAGCTCCGCCTGGCCCTTCTTCTGCCGGTTGGAAAATAAATAGCAGATCTTCTTTGATTGGCTGATGCACGAAATGATCAATGATACCAAGAGCAATGGTCATATGAAGATCATGTCCACATGCATGCATGTGGCCTTCATGTACCGATTGAAATGGATAGCCCGTTTCTTCAGGGATAGATAATCCGTCCATATCTGCACGATACGCAAAGACGCGCGTAGGATTTGTCCCTTTTACTTTCACAAAAAGTCCAGTCCGCCATGTTTCCATCTCGATTCGATCTGTTGGGTACGATTCGAGATGCTTGATGAGGTAAGCTTGTGTTTTAAATTCCTTAAAACCAAGCTCAGGAATTTGGTGCAAATCTCTTCGAATGGATATTAATTGCTCACGATTTAACAAGTGAACTCGCTTCCTTTCCTCTATACGAATAAGACGTGGATATATCATCCACGTCTATGTCTTCAGCTGCGAATTGTGTCAATTAAAGCTGACGCAGTTCTTGTTTGATTTCAGTTTTACCTTTTGTTTTTTCATCAATGTCTTTGATTTTCTTTGCAGGTGTACCTGCTACAACCGTGTAAGGCTCGACATCGTTCACAACGATCGCTCCAGCTGCTACAACTGCACCTTTTCCAATTGTCACACCTTCTAAAACAACAGCGTTTGCACCGATGACAACATCATCTTCTACTACAACTGGCTTAGCAGAAGGCGGCTCAATAACACCTGCAAGAACAGATCCCGCACCGATATGACAGTTCTTACCTACTGTCGCACGGCCGCCAAGAACAACGTTCATATCAATCATCGTACCTTCACCGATGACTGAACCAATATTAATAGAAGCACCCATCATGATGACTGCATTATCGCCAATTTCCACTTGATCACGAATGATTGCACCTGGCTCAATACGTGCTTTGATGTTTTTCAAATCCAACATAGGAATCGCAGAGTTACGACGGTCATTTTCCACGACAACATCTTCAATTTTGTCTTTGTTTGATGCTAGAGCTTCTTGAATTTCGCTCCACTCACCGAAGACAACACCAGTGTTACCTGTGATAAATGTTTTTGCATGTTCACCAAATTCAATACCTTCTAAGTCCCCTTTAATGTAGACTTTCACAGGTGTTGATTTTGTACTATTTTGAATAAATGAAATAATTTCATTAGCGTCCATTTGTTTCATGTATGTATGTCCTCCTCTTAATTTATACTTCATTACTGTACCAAAGGAGAGTTTTAATGACAAGTGAAAGAATCGTCTGCGCCTTGGCAAATAAAACAAGCGGGCCTCTTTATCCCGCTTCTTGCTGGTGAAGATGAACAAATTGTCTACCAAAAGAAATCAATTCCTCTTCCTCGTTTCCTTCTGGATTCAGCTCAATTTTGATGGATGGTAGGACGATATCACCGCCCAGTTCCTTCACTTTTTCTTCAATTAAATCCACAGCTCCGCAAAAATGTTCATAAGATGTATCTCCAGAACCGAATACAGCAAATGCTTTACCCGTCAAATCAAGCTCTTCCATTTCCTCATATAGATCAATAAAATCATCTGGAAGATCACCATCTCCCCAAGTATATGCACCTAACAGAATGTGCGAGTAATCATGAAGAAGTTCAGCATCAATATCCATCGCTTCATGCCGGTCCACGCTAGCCCCAGCTTCCTTTAATCCTTTTTCGATTAAATCAGCCATTGCTTCTGTATTTCCTGACATTGTGGCATACACCAATAAAACTTTTTTCGTCACTTTTTCTTCCTCCTTATTAATGAATCAGTGCAGGTTCCTCATAAGGCCTGACAAACTTACTTTCATATAAACCCGCACAGAAAAAATTCTCCTTTTGATTGGCGACACGAAAACCGTGCCCTTTGATCGTATCAAACCACTTGAGCTCTTTTTGCTCTATATCAAGCTGATATACCTTAGAAAATCCATGCTCGTCCTGTGAGGTGGTCACGTACACAATGCCGTTATCCTCTGACACATCCAAAAATGATTCCTCTCGCGCAAAAGCTTGTGATTGAATATCATGCAGCATATTTGTATGTAAGTCTAAAATTTGAACAGATCCTCTTTTCCCTTTTTTAGAGCCCATCGCACAGACAAGGAGGTGTTCCCCGCAAAGCAACATAGAAGCAGTCATTCGGTGCTCTTCTCTGTTTAGGAGAAAAATCTGTTCACTTTGCAAGTCATACACCCATATTCCTCCATGCACCTCATGAATCTGTGTTCCAATATAAAGATAATCACCGGCTACACATAATGAGCGAATCACAGGGGGCTGATTTACATGAGCAAATGGCTTCATAATTTCCCAGGAAATTCCGAAATCGGTTGACACATAAATACTATGCTTTCCATGTGCGCATACAAACCCATCTTTGCGTCCTGTAATAGACCAAACAACTGCATTTGTCGGAAAAGATGATAGCGCCCACGTGTGGCCCTCATCTCCTGATCGTATGACAGTTCCATTTTCACCAACTCCGAACAAATACGGACCAATATAACTGATAGCGTGGATTTTATGCTTGAGCTTAAAAAGCTGCTGCCATCCGCCCTCCACACTGTAATGAAAAATACCTTCTCGTTTGACAGCAACAAAGTAGCCGCCACTTTTAGACGCAGCAACAGCTGTCGCACCTTTATGAAACATGATTTTCAACTCTTTTCTCAGACAATGATGCCCACGTTAAAAAGCTCGTTGCAAACTCCTCACAGCACGCCACATCTTCATCTGTATCTGGCGCAAGTTCCATTTTCAATGTTTCAGGAAATACGGATGCACCTGTCGATTTCAGCATGTCATGAAAGGTATGAACAGCCTCGCAAAACTTCGGATAACTGTAATCGCCTGATCCAAATACCGCCGCTTTGATGTGACTAAGTTCAAGGGCTGAGACCTCTTCATAAAAATCTTCAGCTTCATAAGGTAAATCACCGTCACCCCATGTGTAAGAGCCGATCATGACATAATCGTATGAAGAAAGATCTTCTACGCTTGTGTCGTCAAATTCCATCATCTCTGTCTCTATCCCTTTTCCTTCAAGCGTTTGTTTTAAGATCGCTGCCATATCTTCCGTATTGCCAGACATACTCGCAAATGCAATTAGTGCTTTCATCTATTGGTCACCTCATCTAAATGATAATCATTTTCAATTATTATATGTACACTTTAAATGATAATGATTTTCATTGTCAAATGTTTTATGAAAAGGTGTTGTTCAAAATAAACATGACGTACATCAAAAAACCGCTCATTCCAATTGGAAGGCGGCTCTAATTGATCGTGACCCTATGTCACTCGTTTTTTTATTTCTGAATAAAATATGGACCGCAATCGGTTTCGTGCGTCATCACAAATGTCCAATTTTCTTCCCAATCCATGACATACAGATCACTATAGTCCATGTGTCCGTCTGTATACGGCAATTCCTTTACTGACAGGTCAGCGGCGTTTTCAAACAGATACGCTTCTTGAGTAAATTGATAAAAAATCGTACATGTACGCTTTGATTGCTGATGAAAGGCGTTGATCGCTGCCTCTTTTTCAAGGCATTCAACTTTTCCCCAGCTACATAAGTGCCATAGGAAGCCATCCATCCCAATCTCTTTTTGTTCTTCTAAAGAAAGATGACTTGCAAAACGTCCACGCCATCTCTCGCGTAAATAAGTTCCCCACTTCGGTATATCCATCTTCTTTTTTTGTTGATTTCTCATCATTTCTTCCAGCTTTCTGCTTTTTCAGTAGATAAATCTATTAGAAACCTATCAAACCACTTATCCTAAAAAGCACCTCCTCTTCCAGAAGTACTTACACTGCCTCACTTTCAAGCATTTCTTTCACCACACCAACAAATGCTTGAACTTGTTTTAACTGAAAAGAGGCTTCATATCCTAACAGCCACGTGTCACGTCCGATTTGCTCTCCATTTGCGTCTACGAGCGGGGTTTTGTGTACGCTTTTCTCATGATCATATAAGGTGACCGAAGGCAAAATGGCGTAGCCGATACCGTGATAGGCCATTTGTTTACATGTCTCAATCTGGTCCACAAGAATCGTCTGTTTTGGTGACACTTTAAACTTTTGATGCCACCAGTGCTGAATTTCTTGATAATAGGTGCTATCACTTTTAAATTGAATAAACGGGCGTTCTGTCTCAATTAACTCATCCACGTCCTTGATGACAGAATCGACTAAATATAAATGATCGGTCATTAAGTATTCCTTTGTGCCCTTCCAATCAGGATTCCCTCGAATAATGCCAATGTGGACATGGTCTTCATACAGACTTTTAAGCATCTCACTGCTCCAGCCTGTCACAAGAGATACTTTGGCATTTGGGTATTTCTCGACATACCGCTTCAGCACCTTTGGCAGCCAGTGCTGACCAATAATGGACGCAACTGCAAGCTTGAGTGTACCGTGAATGTCTCCTTCAAGCTCGTCAATTCTCTCTCGCACTCGATCCTGCTCAGTCGTGACCTCTTTGGCGAATTGAATAATCTGTTCGCCGGCTGAAGTGACTGTCAAGCCTTTTTGTGAACGAAAAAAGATTTTGGTTCCCCACTCTTTTTCAATCGTTTGCAGTCTTTGAGATAAGGCAGGCTGAGAGACAAAGAGCCGCTCTGAAGCCTTTCTCATATTCAATTCCTCACTAAGTACAACAAGCATATGTAACTCTTGAAGCTGCATGGGCGCCCTCCTTCTCTTGATAAGTTTTTCTTATTTTATATAGTCATTATATAAATAATAGCTTATGAAGGCAAAAAAAATAAGCTGGGCTGCAGCTCATTTTTTTGCGGAATGAATGACTTCATTTAAGCGCTTTAATACAACACGCCGAGTGAAAATTCCTTCGAATACTTGCTCTTCATTTTCCACACAAACAAATCCATTATTCGTCACAGCGTGAACGCCTTTTAAAACAGGATCCGTCGTTTTCAGTCTTGGAATATCTGATAGCATGACCTCTTCTACCTTCAATTGGTCGAGCTTTTCAAATTCAATTCGTTCTAAGCCAAAGATTTTATCCATGATCATATTTGTTCCAATTAACCCATGAAGGTGATAAGAAGCATCCAGAACAGGTATGGCTGTATATCCTGTTTTTGTCAGGACCAATAGGGCGTGCTCAAGATTATTTCCAATTTGAACGTGTGCCACTTTATCTGCATCAATCATATGCTCAGCTACTGTTGACTCAAGTAATTGAGCCGGTTCTATCTCTATCATGTTTCTTCGACCCCTTTTCTCTCAATCATCAATCATACATTCCCCTTTAACATTAAGCATAAACTAAAACGAATTTTGTCGAAAGATTTTTTTCTGCATAAAAAAGATACTCAGCGTAGAGTATCTAATAGAATGTTCAATCGATATTAATTCTCAAACCTTACTCTGTCATACAATGTGATCAATTTCTTATACGTATTGTCGTCGACATTTTTTGTTCCACATTCTATATCATTGATCTCACTGCTTAGTAATTCGACAGCATATTCCTGATTCAGTAATACGTTTAATAATAGCTTTTTCTCTTCTTCATTAAAACGATTTTCGATGACGCTCATTCAACATCAGGCCCCCTGTTTCATATATGCTTTTATATTGATTAGCAGGCGTTTGAATGTCTGCTTCCTCTCTATACAGCTAGAATAAGGAACTAGAATCGAATCGTCAACCGCACGTTTCGACAACGTTTGGAGAAAAATGACGGAATTTATTTTGTGTATCGATTGGCGTAGCAAAATGCTGCGTATGAGTCGGGTTTTATTTTTGCTTCAATTCCCATGGCTGTGATCATTCCGGTCATTTCCTGGATCAGCTCTTTTGTACTTCCTTTTTTGCCAATATCTAGATGGACTTCAAAACGAAGGTCTGCCTCTTCCTCAGCAAACGGAAGAAGCAAATCCATCAGTTCTGTTAAAGGTCCCTCAAGGATGTCTGCACATACCTTTTGGCTAAACGCTGTCTCTAATGAAATTTTTTCTCTAAGACTTTGTACAGGCCGATTCAACACTTGCTGCGTGAGACAGCCCCAAGCTCCTTTGCCGATCCGGTGAAGATGAATGGCAGTCATAAATGTTGTGACATTCTGATTGACCTGAGAGTCCGTACCAATTGATAGTACATAAACAGATCTCGGGTCTTTTTGAATAAAGTCTTTCATTCTCATGACAACATCAGAAAACGCTAAATGCTCTTCAGAAAGATTAAAGAAAAAAGAATCACTCACAGAAAGGAACTCCTTTTTAATGGTCTCTTATCCGAATATTGCACTGAATGATCATCTTCCATTTGTTCATCACTTATGAAGTGTATGCTTCCGCAATCAACGAAGGAATTCTTAGAAAAAACATTTCATACGATTCAGCTTAGGATTGTAGAAGCTCAAAAATCTCAATCGAAATCATATCAATGTTGTCAAATGGGAAAGTGTTTGGCTTATCCCCTTGTTGAAAAACAGTCAATTCAAACGTTTGATTCTTTTCGAAATACTTAACACTACAGATTTTCTCACCGTTCACTTCGAAATAACGCTGTGCCGGCTCGTTTGCAGCTTCTGCTGTCTCTTGAAGACTTTGCAGCCTTGTAATGATACCCATTAATTGTGACATTCTAAAAAAAGACTCCTTTCAAAAAAACAACTCAAGATGAACCCGTATTGATTATACACAAGTCCTACAAAGCATCATACCATAAAGTGTTCTCAGATGATATTTTTCCTCTTGAATTCAAAAAAAGAAAAAGAATCTGTTTTTTTATTTTGAGTCTTTTTTCTTATCTCATGCATCTTGTTTTTTATAAACCGGCCGATCTCATCAGGCGTTTCGCAATTTCGTCAAAATCTTCTTTTGAAATACCTGGAGCAAACTCTTCCGGCAAATCTCTATAATCTGGCACGGGTGCACCTTTTGGCGTACCCTCAATAACTGTCAGCGGCTTTCCATCAATCGGATGGTTTCCTTTCCAAATTTGATTGATATCCTTATAATCCGTGTCACTAAATGTATACAGCTTTGTATGAACATTTTGATCTTCAAACTTTCTTGCAGAATCAAAGTATTTATTGTCGAGATTTGGAATCGGCAGCATCTTCCCAACATCTACTCCTGTCGCTACCTCAAGGGCTTTTGCATACGCCACAACATGTACGCCGCCTCTGACAAGTAAATAACCGATCATTTCTCTTGCCGTAGGGTGATCCGTCATTTCATATACGCGCATTTTATGCGTACGAGCTCCGCACTCTAGGAAGAAGTTATGAAGAAGATCCAGAATCAGATTACCACTTGAGAACACATTCTCACCTGTCCACGGCTTTGCCATGGAGTCAAACGGATAGCCTGTTTGTGCCGTTTGGATAAAATGCTGCGTATTTCGTTTATCAACAGCCGCTTTCATCGGGGTCGTATCTGGATCGCCCCCATGGGTGGTTCCCGTAATCATGAGATTGACTGCAGTTGTCACAAGCTCTACATGACCGAATTCTTCAGCTGTAATACTTGATACAAGATCATAAAATGGTTTGAGCTTTCGTTTCCCTCTAAAGTTAAACGATTGAAACATGTAGTTATTTAATGTGGACATTTCACCAAATTTTCCGCCGAGTAATTCTTGCACAGCCGCTGCACCATTTGCATCTGGGTGATCAGGCATTGGTAAATCAATCAGCAGCCGCTTGTCACGTTTGATCATGACTTTTCCCTCCTACTGTCTAACTATCATCATTTAAGGTGTATGGATGAATTGGGATGTCCTATGCATGAAGGGAATGATTGGCGCACAAAAAAAACTTGGCGGGGGTAGCGCCAAGTTTTTTGGATCTTGATCTGATAGAGGGGTTGGGGAACAGAGAGTAGCTTCTCTCTATAACTAAATGATAATGATTATCAGTTTCATTGTCAACCATTTTTTCTATCTTTTTTCTAATAAAAAAAACAGCCATGACGGCTGCTTTTAAATTAATCCTTCCTGCTCATATAGATAAGCATACGGAAGATCTACAAACAAATACACGTCTCCCTCTAACGGATAAGAAAACGTACGTATTCGTTCTCCAGTTTCTAAATCACTGTAGATATCGCTGAAAAATCCTTTTCCGCTAATTCTCATTTGAAGAATATTCGCTAGAAAATAAGGGCGCCAGCTCCAGTTTTTCTCTATATACTCTGGCTGAAACAGCCATTCTTTCTCTTTCTTAAACACATTCCCAGTGATTTGAAACCCTTCTTCATTACACATATAAATGCGAAAGCTGCAATCGGTTAGTTCATGTGCCAGTTTTTGTATAAGTTCATCATTTGTGCTGCATGATTTTTTTAACGTACTGACGGCTTGATGTATTCGCTTATAAAAGGTTTCAGAATGTTCATAGACAGCTTGGAGTTTCTTTTTCTCATGGGCAATGAATTGCTGAAATTCTTCTTTAAGCCGCTCTTTTCGTTTGTTCCGGTCAATTAATTCTGCCGCAGGCTCGTGAAGGTAGAAGCCTTGAAAATATCTTCCGCCATTTCTCCATGCATATTGCAGCTGAAAATTCGCTTCAATGTCTTCATAGATTAAAGCCGCTCCTATTTTTCTTGCAAGAAGTGAAATGCTGTATAACACATATTCATAGGAAGGAGATGGAGACGAAGCCCTTAAAGCCTGTAGATCTATTTTTAATAGATCAGGTGAAAGCAGAGCAATCCGGTCAAGATTGCTGCTTTCTTTTCCTATATTAGATACGGCGATTTTGATCCCATATGTACGATAATACGTTAACGTATGGTAAAGCTGTTCAATGTCGCCGCTAAACGTATGTTCAGTAATTTCAATGACAAACCGGCTAAGCTGAATACCCTTTGCTTCATATTCTTTTAAAAGTTCTAAAAAACTTTCGCCATGATCAAGCATGAGGACGTTCGCATCATGATTAATAAAGATGAGCAAATCTTCATCTGCGGTTGTGAAGAGATCAAGCGCTTGACTTAATACTTTGTGATCTACTTCCAATTTATATTCGTCAGGAATAGATGAATCCGTAAAGAAGGAGCCTAGACTAACTGTTCCCGACTCAAGCTTCATTCTTCCAAGAATCTCATAGCCTATCACTTTTTGTTCCTCCGCACTGAAGATTGCTTGATAGTGAGGGAAAACATCTTCAATATTCGTTAAAATATCCAATGGATCGACCATATTCATCACCTGCTTCTCTCTTTGTGTGATTATACCATATCAAAAGCAGGTCTTACACGGTCATTCAAAATGGTGATTGGTTGAGCCATTGCCCCCCATCCATCGTGATACAATCTCCATTAATATACGATGCATGCTCAGATAATAAGAAACTCGCAAGTTCTGCAATTTCTTCTGGTGTGCCAAGTCTACCGAGCGGAACACTATCTAATGTTCTTTGGGCAGCCTCTTCAGATTCCCACAGTTTATCAGCACCACCTGTTCTTTCAATGGGCCCCGGCGCAATGGCATTTACGCGAATGCGATATTGCTTTCCCCATTCGACTGCAAGCGTTCGGGTAAGTGATAGTACGCCTGCTTTTGCGGCTGCTGAATGCGCTACACCAACACCAGCCCCCCATGCATATGTGGCGACCATGTTGATCATACTTCCGCTTTTCTTTTGACGAATCCAATAGTTGCCCACTGCATGGCTGCAAAAAAAGGTGCCATTTAGCACAATATCAATGACCGCTTTCCAGCCGTTAGGAGACAGTTTTTCTGCTGGAACTAAAAAGTTGCCTGCTGCGTTATTGATGAGTGCATCCACATCACCAAATGTATCTACTGCAAACTTCACCATTTGATCAGCATCTTCTGGATCTCGCACGTCCATTTGAAAATAAGCGATCGAACCACCTTGCTGTTTGATTTCATTTGCCGTTGTTTCAAGGGTCTCTTCTGTTCTTCCAGTAATCAAAACATTCCAGCCCCCGAGTGCCAAATGAGTCGCCATCGCCTTTCCCATTCCGCTTGATCCCCCTGTGACAATCACTGTTTGCTTCGTCATTTGTTCTCCCCCTTTGTGCGTTTTGAATGACTATTCATTCATTATCCATCTATCATATCATGATTTCCCCTCCATACACCATATGGGAGATTCATCAAAAATCATGCTATACTTAATTTTATTTTTAAAGGAGTCTTATATGAAGCAACTTTCCCGTAGGCAATTTTTAAAAGGAGCAGCTGGTGCGAGTATTCTCGGACTTTTGGCGACCACATCCGGTTATGGCTATGCTCGGTACATTGAGCCGCGCATGATCGACACCGTATCACTCACCATTCATGATGCTCAGCTACCGGCTTCGTTTGACCAATTTAAAATTGCACAATTTAGTGATGTTCATTTAAGTGATACATTTTCGGCAAAAGATTTAGAGATTGTTGTCCAAAAGATCAACGCTGCATCTCCCGATCTCATTGTGTTTACAGGTGATCTTGTTGATTTTGAATCATCGATTGAAGAACATGAAAAAGCCAAAGCCTCTTTGTCTAAGCTTGATGCTCCGTTTGGAAAGTTTGCCATATGCGGAAATCATGACTACGGACCATTTGGCATTGATCTATATGAGGAAACGATGAAAGCTTGCGGTTTTACATTATGTAAAAATGAAGTGTTTCACTTAGAAAAAGAAGGCGGACTCATACAGATCGCTACACTGGATGATCTCATGATGAGTATGCCTGATTACCATTTCATCAAACGAGAAGTCTCTTCTGATCTCTTTACGTTATTGCTTGTGCATGAGCCTGATGCGGCACTAGAGCTTGAAACAACACCTATTAACTTACAGCTTTCTGGGCATACGCATGGTGGTCAAATACAGCTTCCTTTCTATGGACCGATTCTCACAGCACCTTTTGGGCGTACATATGTCGAAGGCTTATACGGTAGCTATCAGCACCGTATCTATGTCAACCGCGGGCTTGGGACAACTAGACTGCCGCTTCGGTTTTTAGCCAAACCTGAAATCACTTTTTTCACCTTAACATCTCACGTGTAAAGAGAAGCCAAATCACCTTTTCCTGCATATGTATAAACAAAGATCATTCTCATGACAAATGTTAGGAGAAACCTTACTGGGCCTGATCCCGTCCATATAGTATATGTGAGACGGGGATCACGGCTTCTTTTATTTGAGTAAAAGGAGTGTCCTTTCGTGCTGCGATACACGGTAAAAAGTGGAGAAACACTTGCTTCTATAGCACTTGATTTTCGAACAACGACAGATGCTTTAAAGGCTGCAAATCCGTCACTTCAAGCCCGCGAGCCAGAACAAAATGAAGTCATCATCATCCCTGGGTTACCGGATCCTAACACGATCCCTTACCGCATATCTGTGTCAATTTCAGCGAAACGTCTCGTGCTGTTTTCTGGATCACAGCTCTTGCGCTCATACCCGATTGCAACTGGTAGAATATTAAACATGACACCGACAGGTTCTTATTATATTGTCAACAGACAGCCAAACCCAGGAGGTCCCTTTGGCGCCTATTGGCTGAGCCTTTCAAAAGTTCATTATGGCATCCATGGAACGAATAACCCGTCTTCAATTGGTAAAGCTGTGTCTAGAGGGTGCATTCGCATGTACAATCAGAATGTCATCGAACTTGCTTCAATTGTTCCAAATGGAACACCTGTGACCATTAGCCAGTAGGAGAAATCAATTGTACGAATGGTTAAAATTTTATATGATAGAAAGTGGGATCTTCAGGTTAAGGAGCGTATTTATGGATATTTTTAAAAACAGAAATTTTGTTCGTCTCTTTTTTGCAGCACTTGCCTCGCAAATGGGGACAACAGTAGGCAATATGGCGTTTGCCTTTTATTTGCTCGACCATTTTAGTCATCAGCCCGCTTACGCCACTTTAGCAGAGTTAATGTATTCACTGCCTACGATCTTTGTCTTTTTTATGGTCGGTGTGGTCGCAGACCGTTTTGATCGTAAAAAAGTCGCAGAGAATTGTGATTGGATACGAGCTGGGCTGACGATCGTTTTATTTATCGTCATTTATTTTAATTCACTGCCGCTTATTTTCTTGATCTTGTTTATACGAAGTGCCATTACGAAGTTCTTCTATCCAGCTGAAGCCTCTCTCGTTCAGGCCATTTTAAATAAAGATCAATATGCAAAAGCTGCTGGTTTAAATCAGATGCTGTTTAGTTTGTTTATGGTATTTGGTGTTGGAATAGGTGCCATTATGTATAAAACGATTGGACTTCACGGTGCCATTACCATTGATTTGGTCAGTTTTATTATTTCCGGTATTCTCATTCGATCATGCAATATTCCAATTGAAGCACGACAGCCAAATGGACAAGCAGGCTGGAAAGGCATGACCGTTAAAACATCTCTAAAAGATTTTAAAGAAGGCATTCTCTATATTTTAAAAAATAAATTATTGGCTTCTTTAATTTTCGGCTTTTTTGTTTTTGGTCTTGTGAATGGCGCATTTGCCGTTCTTCCGATGTTTACAATGAAATACGGTCTTTCACCGGACCATTTTGAACTGCATACATCCTTTTTTACGATCGCGATCGGTGCCGGACTTCTAGTTGGAAGCTTACTTGGCTCTATTCTTGCGAAAAAGGTAAAGATGCAATATCTCATGTCGATTCCAATTCTAGTTGCAGGTATTTTAATTTTTGTCCTTGGTTCTACCCATACATTATGGTTATTTTATGTCACATCATTTGTCATTGGTACATGTATTGGTCCAGTCAACATTGTCATTGGAGGCTGGCTCCCAAGAATTGTTCACCCTCGTCTGATGGGACGCGTATCAGGGTGGGTTGATCCGCTCACCATGTTTGCACAATCAATGACGCTAGGTTTAATTGCCGTGTTATTTCCAAAGCTCATCACCAATGTTTCTTACATTTATTACGGAATGGGTATTGTTATTTTACTCGTCTTCCTTTTTTACTTCATTACACTGCCAAAGTTCAGCAGAGAAGCTGCTGACTTAGATGTGCAGCGTGAATTAAAAGGGCAAGGAGTACAATAGATGAAGCAAAAAGGGCTAAAATAAACATTATTTTAGCCCTTTTTCTTCTTTTCAGTGTGATAGAAAACCTTTGCAGTCTAGGAAGGACGAGTACTGGCGCGGAGCGAATTTCACATTCGTGAGCACCAGCACGCAGGACTGACAAAGAATGCGAGGGTTTGTCTACACGCTGAGGACTTTCTTCTATAGAAAGTCCTTTTTTCATGGCAGTAACATAAACGACGATTATTTTTTCTGCTCATCGAAATGATTTGAAGCAAAATGAACGATTCTATCGACTGTATAAAAGCTGATAAATAAGATAAAAAAAAGAAGAAGAGGATGAATCGGCCGATCATCTACCATGTACACAATGCCTCCAACGACAAAAGCGACCAATAAAGGCGTAAAAATATCTTTCAATCTAAACCGTCCTTTCTGTTCTCATTGACTTTGATCTTCATATTTTACAACACATTTCCCTTTTTATGAAATAAAAGGAATATGTATAAAATTGCATCAATTTTAATAAAAAACCTTTACATTATTGGAAGTTTTATAGTAGGATAGTCAGGTTGGAGGTGAGGGGTATGCTAAAAAGCTATTATTTTATTCATACAAAAAATGATCAAGGACAATACGTTGTACATACAGAAGACTGCGCATTTTTAGGTGATGCAGCAAGCCGTACGTTGATTGGTCTACACATGAACAGTGAAAGCGCCATGGATGAAGCCAAAAAAATGACGAGTGAAACTGATTTTAACGGCTGTTTTTACTGTGCTTATTCTAGCCATACGAAATAGTCCATGTTCTTAAGCCATATGTTCGACCATGATTGTCTTGCATATGGTAGATTTTATCCGGCAATCCCGTTCTCATATAAGTCATTAACTACCCATTTATTTTAAAATAGGTAGTTATCTACGTTTAATAGTTCACTTTATATACATTTCACGTATTTAATTTACCTTATCATCTATCAATGAACCCAATTTCTTCTTTTCCCCTCTTATTTTAGGCTGGTATAATGCCATGAATAATATCATGTATACAATACACGCTGTCCCTATCCACTGGAAAAGACCAAATGGCTCTTTTAACCAGAAAACAGTGGTTATCACTGCTGCAAGGGGTTCGACACTTCCAATTAAACTTGAGTCCTTCGGAGATAAATACTTCAAACTTTCGATGTAAAACCAAAATGCGATCATCGTTCCAAATACAATGACAAATAATAAATAAATATATGCTTCAAAAGGTAATTGAGACAGATTCACCTTCCATGGAGGATGGACCAAGCTAAGGGCAGCTCCCCCTATAAGCATCGCCCAGCCAACAACAACAAGTGAATCGAATTGTTTTAACAGCTTGATTGGATATAACGTATAAAAGGACAATGCCACGGCTGATAGTATTCCCCAAAATACCGCGACAGCTGGAACAGTTAATGTGGAAACGGAACCATTCGTCAATAAGAGAAACATGCCAACCAAAGCCAATGCGACCGTCAACATATCTCTTTTTGTAAAAGTGGATTGCCGGCGAAATACTAGATACACGATAATCATGACAGGTGCTGTATACTGTAGCAATGTAGCCACCGCAGCATTCCCATGATGAATGGACACCATATAAGTATATTGAACAGCTAACATGCCCATTAGTCCAAATATCAGCACTTGAATGGCCGTACTCTTCATTTTCAACACGCCAATCAATTGCGTGCGTTCTTTCGTCATGTAATGAACAAATAAAAGTAACCCGCCTGAAATGAGTAGCCTGACAGTGACCAGCCAATGGACGTCAATTCCATATTGCTGAAACAATTTTTGTGAAACGGTTCCTCCTACTCCCCAACAGATAGCTCCTATCAGTACAAGAAAAATTCCCTTTCTCCTCTTCATTTTTATTCTCCTCAATTCTAAAAAAATCATGATAATATAGTTGATAGTAGTTCAATTTTTTACATATTGATATATCAATTGAACATAAAAATAAAAGAATATTGAGGAGAACCATGCACAATCATCATTTTCTTATTGACAACAAACTGAAAGAATTAACGGAGCATTCAACCACCACATGGCCTATTGCTCTATATCATACAAAGATTCGTGATCATATGAGCGGATATATCCCTCTTCATTGGCACGACGAATTTCAATTCGTCTTTATTTTGGAGGGAGAGGCTGAATTTCACATTAACGAGAAGATATTAAACATTCAGCAAGGAGATGGTGTATTCATCAACAGTGGCTGCTTACACATGGCAAAGGATGCAAATGGGACGACATGTACTTATATTTGTTTAAACGTTTCACCTCACTTCATCACAACCAATGAGTTATTCACCACGTTCGTTCATCCATATATGCATGCGAGTCAAACACCTTTTATTTTATTCAACCGAAAAGACGGATGGCCAAACCAAATCTATCAATGTATACAAATCATTCAACGATTAATCGAACAAACTCCGGCATATTATGAACTCGAACTTAATATACAGCTCATCACGATTTGGAAATGCCTTTTACAAAATCGTTTTCAACTGACATATGATGCACGTAAGCACGATAGAAATGAACGTATGAAACATATGCTGAATTGGATTCATGAACATTATCATGAAAAGGTTCTTCTTCAAGATATCGCTCGTGAAGGACAATTAAGCCGCTCTGAATGCTGTAGATATTTCAATGATATTTTAAAGAAATCTCCTATACATTATGTGAATGAATATCGAATTCAGCAAAGCCTCATTTTGCTTCAAAAGACGGACTTAAACATAACAGAAATCGCCTACCAAGTTGGCTTCAGCAGCACTAGCTATTTTATTAGTATTTTTAAAAGAATAAAAAATACAACACCTTTATCATATAGAAAATCAAAGGCATCGTTTACATCCAACTGAAACGCCTAGTTGGAAAGGATACCGGATAAATGATGATGCTCTTGCTAAGAAGGATTCATTCATTGTTCTTCTTCACGTTTCAGAATCATCATGAATGGCTATTGTAAATAAGAGTGATGAAAATCTAATGCTTTTTACAATAAGTCTATTTGCAATTTACTAATAAAAACGTATAATTTATACTAAGCACAGGAAGACGAAAGACAAAGGAGAGAAAAAATGGACGATTATGCTCATACTAAAGACATAGAACCTACAGCAGAAAACATCGCAAAAGCCATTTATACTGTTAACCGCCATGCTAAAACCGCACCAAATCCCAAGTTTCTTTATCTTTTGAAAAAACGTGCGCTGCAAAAACTATTGCAAGAAGGTAAAGGAAGAAAAGTGGGCCTACATTTCTCTAACAATCCCAGATATAGTCAACAACAGTCCGACGTGCTGATTGAAATTGGAGATTATTATTTTCATCTGCCACCAACTAAAGAAGACTTCGAATTTTTGCCACACTTAGGAAATTTAAATCAATCATATCGCAATCCGAAAGCGAATATGTCATTAAATCGAGCGAAACAAATACTTCAAACGTATGTCGGTTTAAAAGAAAAACCTGCCGCCACAAAACAAAAATCACATTATACAAAACCCGTCTTCAAACGGCTCGGGGAAAGTTATTTTTAAACAGAAAAACCACTCAAAGAGAGTGGTTTTTCAGATTATGGACAAAGGGCTAAAATGTTGTTTATTTTAGCCCTTTGTCTTCTTTTCAGCGTGATAGAAAACCTTTGCAGTCTAGGAAGGACAAGTACTGGCGCGGAGCGAATTTGACATTCGTGAGCACCAGCGCGCAGGACTGACAAAGAATTCGAGGGTTTGTCTACACGCTGAAAAACCACCCAAAGCGAGTGGTTTTTTCTTTAGATAATAAAATGATCTACTTTTTCAATCAACTGATGAATTTCTGGTTTACTAATTTGATCATCTGCACCGATGGTTTCCCCTTTATGACGCAGATCGTCCGTAATTAATGAAGAGAAAATGAGAATTGGAATGGACTGTGTTAAAGGATTGTCCTTCAGCAGCTTTGTTAATCGATGTCCATCCATTTTTGGCATTTCTATATCTGTAATAATCATATCAATTTCTTCTGTCACACTAATGCCTTTACTGACAAGATCCATGACATGATCATATGCTTGTTTCCCATCTTCAAAGGTCACAATGTTTTTATAGCCTGCCTCGGTTAATTCATTTGTTAATAAGCGCATGAGAAGCGGAGAATCTTCAACAACATACAGCTTCTTCCCTGTTCTTCTCTCATCTTTCTCACCGTCAAACATATGATATGTGTCTACGCCAGATGCGGATTCAATATCATAGATGATTTTTTCGTAATCTGGAAGGAAAATCATTTTCTCGTCAAGCTTGATGATCCCTGTTAAATGACGGTCCATTCCTTGATTGAGTGCAGTTGGTTTTTCAATCTCTTCCCAGCTGACGCGGTGAATTTGTGATACCGTTCCTGTATGGAACACAAATTTCCGTTGGTTGAATTCAGTCACAATGTATTTCTCTTGTTCTGACTGATCTGACTCGACATTAAAAAAGGAAAATAGATTGATGACTGGTAAAATCTCGCCTCGTAAACTAATCATCCCTTCTACATCTTGGTGAGAGTGCGGTACAACTGTCACCTCAACTGGCTGAATAATTTCTCTTACTTTCATGACGTTAATGCCGAATTGATTTGAACCAATTTCAAACTTCACAATTTCCAATTCATTAGTACCAGAGTCAAGTAAAATTTCTTGTTTGTTTAAAGCCACGGAAATCCCTCTATTCTTCAATATAAGATTGTACTTTTTATATCGGCAGCATGGGTAAAAAGTTGACGTTTCTTTACGCTTTCTCTCGCACGAATTGATGAATCACAAGTCCTATGGCTGCAAGGATGAGCAAAGACCCTAATGCAAGACGGCTTGCGAGATTCCCATGTGCTGCAAATAGAAGTGTGACGGAGCCATAAATGATGGGACCAACAATTGAAGACACCTTTCCCGAAAACGCAAAGAGACCAAAAAATTGCCCTCGTTTTTCTTTAGGCGTCAGCTCAATAATGAGGATTCGTGATGATCCCCAGCTTGCGCCAAGTGAAATGCCGAATAGACTGCCTGCTACCCAGAAGACCCATTCCGTTGTCGCTGTCACAGCTAGAATGAGCGCCACAATTAAAATGACATACACGACTGTAATCGAGCGCTTTGCCCCGATGGCCTTTGTGACATATCCGAATAGAAACGAGCCAATGATACTTGAAATCGTGGACACAAGATACAGCAAAATAAATTGACCTGCCGTAAAACCAATGATAATTTTTGCATAAACAGCCATCATCGCAATCGCTGTCTGCAACGCATCATTCATAAAAAAGAAGGCGATCATAAAAATAAAGGCCGGTTTGTACTGCTTCATCTCTTTAAACGTACGAATAATCTCTTTATACCCGCTGAAAAAAGACGCCTTTCTCTCTTGCTGCGGCAGAGGGTGGGGGTCCTTTATAATAAAGAGAAAGGGAAGAAAAAAGAGAAAGAATAAAAGGGCTGTCGGAATAAATGCTTCATGAAACTGGTCATTTCCTACAAGTAAATAAACAGAAAGGCCGACAAGTGTACCTAAATAGCCGACAGCAATACCGAATCCAGAAATGAGGGGGATTTCATCCTTTGTCCCAAGATCGGGCAAAATGGTGTCATAAAAAACAAGACTAGAGTGATAGAAAAATTTGGCGATGACGAACAAGGTAACCACCACCAATAAGGAGACAGGAAGACCAAACCATTCGCTTGAGAAATCAATCCCAGCAAAGATTCCCATCATAAAGGTACAGGCAATACAAATCAGGGTAAACACCGTGATATACCGCTTCTTTTTCCCTGTACGATCAATCAGCACACCGTATAAAGGCGTAAAAATGACGAGGAAAAAGCTTGCAAGTGCGTTCGCATAAGAAATAAATGTACTGGCGATTTGATCCATCCTCGCACTGTCGCCTATCGTCTCCTGTAAGTAAAATGGGAAGAAAATGGTGATCATATTCGATGAAAATATCGTATTTGCAAAATCATACAATGCCCAGGCCAAAACAGGTGCGGTGAAAAAGAGCCCGAAGCTTACCCCTTTTTTCTGAACGGTCATTTTCCCTCTTTTCAATAGATTGACTCCCTTCTCTGCTTTATTTTCACTATCATTCTACTTTATGTGAAGTTTCCCTCTTCCATACAAGCAATCTATACAAAAAGCACCCCTTACTATTTAGCAGAGGTGCTTCTCTTCATTATTTCTTTACGACAATGGTACTTGCAATCAAGTCGTGAAGTGCTTGTTTTTTTTCTGTGAAAAACGCAATGATGTAGCCAATGAATAAGATTGGAGACAAAAAGCCTTTTGCAAAAAAGCGGCCTGTCGCGCGCCCGAATGTTATTTTTCCACCCGTTACTTTTGTCACTTTGATGCCAAGAGCCATCTTGCCAAGAGTTCCTTGCAGCTTTGATGATTCCATGATCGCATAATAAAGCCAAGTCACCGCGATACCGACTAAAATCGTTACGCCATAAAAAAAGATAAAGCCCATTATGACTGCCCATTCTTCATCCGTGATCACCGTTGAAGAATAGTAATAGCTATCATCATACATTAAAAATGCCGCCTCAGGGCTTGAGACAAAAAAGAGTGTTGCGAGAATAAATACAATGAATGAAAATGGTACACTAATAATGACACCGTCTAAAAGATGAGCAAGAAAGCGATAACCTACACCAGCTAGTTCAGGATGTTTTTCTTCTTGAATAGGTGCTTCTGACATGTTTGTTTCCATCCTATTTCTCCTTTATTATGTATGTTTTCTATAAATTTCTTATAATCATTCGTTATTATATCTTATGAATATCGCAAGATCAATGGAGCTTTACATTTTTACATGAATTTTAGATCATTTTTCAATGATGATTTATGTGAATAAATACTGAAAATTCACGAAAATTATGGCACATCTAGTTCTTTCAACGCCTGATTTTTTAACATTTTGTGATATTTTCGTCTCATTTCGATTCTTCTGTTGACAATCACGTTTCACATGGTACAATAGTCAAGGATTTTTTAAAGAAAGGTGTTCATGATGGGAACTGTCGTACTATTAAAGAACAACGAAATGACTGTGATTGAAGATATTTGCGAAGCTGATTTTTTAGATATGAAACATGGTTTATCTAATGAAGATGCTGCTTATATCTCTTGGTATGAAGATTACGATACTGCTTATGGATATTGATTTCATTTCATAGATGAAGCGTAAAAAAGGCGATACAACCTTCAAAGAGGTGGTATCGCCTTTTTACGTTTGTGTGCTTCTTTCACTTTCAGGTTCTACATGAATAAAGATTTGTGCATGCGGAAACGCCTGCTGAATGTTCTCTTCAATTCGATCACATAATTGGTGAACATCTTCAATGGTTGTTTTTCCATGAACAATCAAATGGAAGTCAATATATTCTTCAGCACCGGATCGTCTTGTTCGAAAGTCATGATATTCGATAAACTCTTGACTGAATCCTTGAATGATTGATTCAATCGCTTGTTCTTCCTCGGGGGTTAACCGGGCGTCGACAAGCGGTGGGAAGGCTTCCTTCATGAGTTTAAACGCTTCACGCATAATATAGAGCGCTAGCACCATTCCAATAATCGGATCGAGGAAATACCAGTCCGTTAATGCAACAAGCAATAAACTAATGGCGACTCCTAGTGACGTAAACACATCTGTTAAAAGATGCAGTGCATTCGATTTCATGGCAACAGAATGTACTCGCTCTGCCTCTTTGTTCACAACTCTCGACACAACAAAATTGATAAGTGCGCCGATCAGCATGATCACAATACCAAGTACCGGCAGTTTAACAGGCTCAGGATGCATTAATTTATGAACACACTCATAAATGATCCAAATCCCAGCAACAAAAATCAACAAAGTTTCAATCGTTCCAGAAATATTTTCAACTTTCCCATGTCCATAAGGATGTTTTGAATCTGCCGGCTTTCTTGAAATACGAACAGAGATAAATGCAATAAAAGAGGCCATTAAATCGAGAAAAGAGTGAATGGCTTCTGATAAAACCGCAACAGATCCAGTTAACACCCCTACAATGATTTTAAGGACCACAACAAACGTATTACTCATGACGGATAAAAAGGCTATTTTCGATGTCTTTGCTGATTGATCCATCTATTATCGTCCTCCTTCAGGAGATCGTATGCCTGTGAAAGCAATTCCCATGACTTCATTCTCTCATTCTTTCAGTTTATACCGTTTTGCCTTATTCTAATCATCTTAAGCAGAGCTGTATTTTCCGAGCAGGTTACGCTATAATAAATGTTGCTCTTTCTTCATATATCACTCATGCTGTGATGGATAGGAGAATAGACTACATATAACGATATCCGAAGCCTTTCCGCAGGTGACATTTATGCAGTGAATGGTAAAATAGGATAAAAACATAAATTTTTAAGGTGATGAGAAATGGAGCATTTGCTGAATCCAAGAGTAAAGGATATTGAAATTTCAGGCATTCGAACATTTTCAAATCTCGTATCTTCATATGAGGATGTCGTTTCATTGACCATAGGTCAGCCCGATTTTTATACGCCGCATCATGTCAAAACAGCTGCCAAAACAGCCATTGACGAGAATTTCACCTCATATACTCATAATGCTGGATTTTTAGAGCTAAGACAAGCAATCCAGCAGTACATCAAAAAGAAAGTCCATCTTGATTATGATGCAGAGACAGAAATCATTGTGACAACAGGTGCGAGTCAAGCAATTGATGCTGCGTTTCGAACCATTTTGACTGAAGGCGATGAGGTCATCCTGCCCGGCCCTGTGTACCCTGGCTATGAACCGATCATTCGGATGTGCGGTGCGGTGCCCGTGCATATCGACACAACAAATGCCGGTTTTAAATTAAATGCCAAGCTGATTGAAGATGCATTAACGGAAAAGACAAAGTGTGTTGTCCTTCCATACCCTTCAAATCCAACTGGGGTCACGCTATTAGAAGAAGAATTGAAAGAAATTGCACAGCTTCTTGAAGGAAAGGATATTTTTATTCTATCTGATGAAATTTATAGTGAGTTGACATTTGATCGTCCGCATCATTCCATTGCTTCTTTCTTAAAGGAACAGACGATTGTCATCAATGGACTGTCAAAGTCTCATAGCATGACCGGATGGAGAATCGGCTTTTTATTTGCTTCCGCTCCTATTGCTAAACATGTATTAAAAGTACATCAATATAACGTGTCTTGTGCCTCGGCTATCTCACAAAAGGCGGCACTTGAAGCAGTGACAAATGGTGTGGATGATGCACTGATCATGAGAGAGCAATATAAGAAAAGACTCGACTATGTATATGATCGACTCATTTCTATGGGGCTTCCGGTCATTAAGCCTTCCGGCGCTTTTTATATTTTCCCTTCCATTGAATCGTTTGGGATGAGTTCATTTGATTTTTGCATGGAGTTGTTAGAAAGTACAAGACTTGCGGTCGTACCTGGTTCTGCTTTCTCTTCACTCGGAGAAGGATATGTGCGCCTTTCCTATGCATATTCACTTGAAACGTTAAAAGAAGGACTTGACCGTCTCGAACAATTTGTTCTTGAAAAGCGTTCCATACAATCAATAGACGGATGAAACAACGGCTCTCTTGCCGTTGTTTTTTATTTTGCGGGAAACATGATGTGAAACACAGTCCCTTTCTCTGGGTCGCTATCTACCCGGATGGTTCCGTTGTGATTTTCTAAAATATTAAATGTCACCATGAGCCCAAGTCCTGTTCCCTTTTCTTTTGTTGTTAAAAAAGGTTCACCGATCCGCTTCATGACCGATTCAGGAATACCAATTCCTTCATCTCTAATCGTGACAAGTATTCCTTCTTTTTCGGCTTTGGCGGTAATGTCTACCTTCCCTCCGTCCGGCATGGATTCGACGGCATTTTTGATTAAATTGATAAACACTTGCTTCAGCTGGTTTTGATCCCCATTCATCAGAAGATCCTCCTCGATATCACTTGTGTTCATCAAAATTCCATTTAAGTTGGCCTGTGTCTCTAACAGAGCGGTGACTTCGCTAATGATTTTTTTCAAATCAAGCGTCTGCATGGATGCCGTTTGCTGCGGCTTCGCAAGCATTAGTAGCTCACTTAAGATGATTTCAATCCGGCTCAGCTCAGAGAAGACAATTTCAAAATATTGATCACGGTCTTTTGTTTTTGGTTTAATGAGCTGTAAAAAGCCCTTAATCGCCGTCAGTGGATTCCTTATTTCATGTGCAATGCCTGCTGCCAATTGACCTGCGATTGATAATTTTTCAGAGCGCAGCATGAGTTCCTCTGTCTGTTTTCGTTCAGATATATCTCTTAAAATAATTTGAACGGCTGTTTCACCAAAAAATGTAGTTGGAATACAAACCATTTCTGTATAAATCAACCGGTGTTTAAACGTATGGCAGCTCATCGTCACAATCTCAGAATCTGATGCTCTTTCGATAATACGTGATAAGCTCTTTTTGACTTTTTGCTGATCACATGAATGGATTTGATGAAAGATATCTTTTCCGATTAATTTATCGTAATGTTCTGCTTCAAATAATTTAATACCTGATTCATTCATAAATACCCATTTATGATCGTGGATGACGGCAATCGTATCAATCGAATTTTGGATAAGCAGCTGATACCGCTCTCTGCTTTTCTGAAGAACGGTTTGAAATTTTTTACGGGAAGAGATGTCCACTAATAGTAAAAGTTCTGCCCGTTGATTTTGATAAATTGCCGGAGATGACTTCACTTCAATGTGAATTGTACTCCCGTCTTTCCTTTTCCATATTTGTTCAATCATTCCGACTGGAAGGCCTTGCTGCAGTCTTTTGATTCGGCTTCTCACAATGTCATGATACTCCTCGGCAATAAAATCAAACGCAGACTTGCCGATCATTTCATCTTTTGTACATACACCCATTAATTGCAGCATCGCATCGTTGGCATACACAATTTTTCCAAGCGCCGTAATACATAACGGATTTGGCAGCATGGCAATCAGATTTTCAGCTTCACTGACATCTTGGAAAGCCGGTAGACTGCCTAACGACTGTTCTGACACTTCTGTTGGTTGAAATGCTGCTTTTTGAGGCTCTGTATTCATTACCCTCATTTTCAGGATCATTTCTCTACTTAAATCGTTGTCTAACCCATCACAAGCAACAAAATCAATGCTTGCTTCTACCCATACAGCTGTAAGATCACTTCTAAGCAGTCTAAAGTGGCAAATCTCTAGCATGTGCTGATTATAGAAATAACTTTCGACGAGAAATTGATCTTCGGTATGAACAAAGTCTTTCAAAAAACACCCTAGTAAATCCTTTTGTTCATAGAGCAAAAGCTGCTTACAATTGGAAGAAATGTAGAGAAAGCGGCCATTAGAAGAAAGAACGGCATGTAAATCAATATTCGAGTACAGCTGATTCGAATCTTTCATTTTTTGTTCCATCGTCGTCCGACCCTCCTTTAATTTTTTTAGGGTTGTCCTTAGTTTGATGTATAAAAAGGATTCGCTAGAAAAACCGTATTTTCCTCCCAATCTCGTGTGAAACGTCCATATTTTCAGCAAAAAGGGAGCACTTTCTCTTGCTGTGCTCCCTGCTGTTTATTGCTTTTCATATTTCTTTTGTAATTCAACGTACTTATCAACAATTTTACTTGGAATGGTTTTAATGACAGGATCTTTATCTGATACATACGGTGTGACGACACTAAATGCCACTTTCGGATTGGAAGAAGGATAATATCCTCCAAAGGTTAAATTGTACGTGGCATTCCCCCACCAGCTCCGGTTGGCACCATAGTAGAAGGTTTGGGCTGTACCCGTTTTCCCTGCGACATCATGCTGACCGAACCGGCCAGCGGCAGTCCCGCCTGTTGATGTGACCATTTTTAGTCCCATTTTGACGCGGTCGATATCTGCTTTCGAGTTGTTAATGGTGTTCAGCACCTTCGGCTCATATTTCTTCACAACAGGACCTACTTCTTCCTTATTCGTTGGGAAGTGAACACTTTTCACCACTCTTGGCTGAATACGGTTACCTCCATTTGCGATGGTCGACATGTATTGTGCGACTTGAAGTGGTGTATACGTGTCATACTGGCCAATCGCTTCATCAAGTAAGAGTCCGCCGACTGTCTTAGGATGCGTCTGCATTCCGCTTGATTCCTGCGGCAAATCGATGCCTGTTTTTACGCCAAGACCGAATTGAGCATAGTAGTTTCTCATTTTTTGTAAGTGTTCAGGTCTTGCTGGTAACGGGCCATCCTTTTGATAGGTGATCCCTGCCATTCTCATCGCTACTTGGAACATGTAAACGTTGGAACTCTTTTGGAGTGCCTGAAGGTCGTTAACCCATCCAAGAACTTTGTAAGACTGTTTCGGCTTTCCTCCACTTCCCGCAAAATACAGCGGTGTATCCATATAGGATTGGTTGTGTGACATGCCATCTTGATAACCAGAGAGGACAGTAGCTCCTTTGACAACAGAGCCCATTTCATACTGTGTCGTAAATGTTCCGATCGCATAATCTGTGACGTCTCTTCCGTCCATTTTCTTCCCTGACATCGCGAGAACATCACCTGTGTTAGGGTCCATCATCACAACAAAGGCACGGTCCATCATATAGTTTCTTGCACTAGCGGATCTTAGCTCTGATTCAACGATTTTGTCGACTTCCTTTTGCAGCTCCATATCAAATGTGAGTGCAAGGTCAAGTCCTCTTCGTCCTTCTGTCCGCTTGATTTCATCAAGCAGTTTTCCGCCGACCTGTGTATATTGAACAGTTGCTTTTTCTGGATTGAGAAAATCCTCATATTGATATTCTAAATAACTTTTTCCTACTCGGTCATTTCTCGAGTAACCTCTTGCCATATAGTAATCTTCACGCTCTTTTATAATGCCTTGCTCTGGGGTGGTGACACCGCCAAGAACATTATAAAGGGTTTTTTCATACGGATATTTCCTTGTCCAGTCATTGATGACATTTACACCAGGCAGTTCATCAAGATGCTCTGATACTAGTGAGATCTCTTCGTATGTCAAACTTACGGATGATGTCTGTTTTGATTCTTTTGTTTCATCAAGCAACGCAACTTTTTCGTCCCCTTTTTTCTCTTCGTTCGGGTCCATTGCTTTCACGATTTGAGGTTCAAAGGCATATCCGCCTGTAAACCTGCGATAGATCGCTGCAACTGCTTTTTCCTCTGCATCTTTTTCGATCGCCTTGATTTCTTTCTTAGGCACACGCTCTACTTGAAGAGGATAGACATCTTTTGCTTTAAGATTCTTTTGCTCTGCTTTTGAAATGAGCTTATCCGCTTCTTTCGGATGGCTTGCCAGCCAAAAATCTCGAATGTCACGCTCTCTCAAAAAATCTGTATCCATTTTTATATAAGTCGCAAGTTTTCTTGCTACTTTAATCTTATCCTCCGCTTTCACACCGCTTTCTGATGTATAAACGATGGCAGGTACACTTTCGTTATCAACAACGACTCTTCCTCTCGCGTCATACATTTTTCCTCTTGGAGACGGGTATGATGCTGTTTTGACCTCAGTTCGGTTGGCTTGCTTTTTATAATCCTCACCATTGACGATTTGCAGCACACCGAGCTTGATGACAAGTCCAGCAAATAAACTAAATACAGCGAAGAAAAAGAGATTAATTCTCCAGGCGTTCCGGCGCTTCATTTTTTTCTGCTCGGCAGCACCTTGATGCTGTTTCTCTCCCACTTATGTAGCTCCTCTCATCCTTTCAATCTTTTACAATTACCACTCATTATTGTAACACTTTTGTAATAGTTGTTACAGCGAAACAAGTGAAAAAAAGCTGTCAATCCCTATTCTGCAAAAAAATATACTAACACTTTAAAATATTGGTATGTTTATGTCGTTTTCTTTAAATAGAAAGATTCTCCATTCATTGATATGAGGAGATTCTTTCTATGACTTTAACAAAAATGACAAATGGGCGTTGTCAATGGAGGATGCTGGTACGTTTATAACAAAAAGTCCATGTTATGATTTTCTGTGAGAAAACAAAACAAAGATTTTAGGAGGAGTTACAAAATGAAAAAGAAATCATTCATTTTTTCAGCGCTGACAGCTGCTGCATTGATCACGTTCACTGGAGGGCATTCAGCTGATGCGAAAGAGCTTAACCTGAAACAAGTCATAAACGTACAGCATCAAGCCATTGATCTTCATACATTAGCTGCAAAATTACATATCTCTTCAGATGTAAACAAGCTAAGCACTTCAAATCAAAAAGAGATCGAAGCTCTATTAAACAAGCTGATCAAAAGTGGTCAACCTGTTACTGGAACAAAAGTGGTGAAAGAAGTAAACAAAGCAAAAAATGAGCAAAAACAAGAATCAGTGAAAAAACCAGCTGCTTCTAAACCAAGCACACCAGCAAAAGAAAACACAACGAACAACAGCTCAAAATCTGATCAAAAAGACACAACTGCAACAAAAGCAGACAGCAGCTTAAATGCATTTGAACAAGAAGTGGTTGAGCTGACAAATAAAGAGCGTGCAAAACAAGGCTTAAAAGCTCTTTCTGTTGATTCTAAATTAAGCAAATCTGCTCGCGCTAAATCACAAGATATGAAAGATAAAAACTATTTCTCTCATACAAGCCCAACTTACGGATCTCCATTTGATCAAATGAAGCAATTTGGTATCACGTACAAAACAGCAGGTGAAAACATTGCGCAAGGTCAAAGATCACCTCAAGAAGTAGTAACAGCTTGGATGAACAGTGAAGGTCACAGAGCGAACATTTTAAACAAAAACTATACACATATCGGTGTAGGTTATGTGAAATCTGGTAACTACTGGACGCAGCAATTCATCGGAAAATAAGATCAAAAAAACCTGTCTCTATTTGGGACAGGTTTTTAGTTTGTCTTCTTTTTTTAGCCATGTGAGGGCTTGTTTACACGCTACAAACTGTTCCACCTAGGCGGGGCAGTTTTTTTATTTCACCCATAATTTATAGATGCTTTGTGTTCCGCTGTTTTCTTCGCCCTGTTCGCTGAGTTTTTCATATAATGACTTCGCTAGTGAAAGGCCTGGCATCTCTTCTCCCATCAGCTCTGCTTCTTCAAGTGCAATGCCCATATCCTTGATAAAATGCTTCACATAAAATCCTGGCTCGAAATCACCTTTCAGCATTCTTGGTGCAAGGTTTGACAAAGACCAGCTGCCGGCTGCTCCTGTTGTAATGCTTTTAAGTACCTGCTCTGGATCAAGTCCTGATTTTTCAGCATAGGCCATTGCCTCAGCCACACCTACCATCCCTGCTGCGATAGCAATTTGGTTACACATTTTTGTATGCTGACCACTTCCTGCAGGTCCTTGATATTGAATATTTTCTCCCATTTGCTGAAATAGCGGCAGGCACGCTTCATAGGCTGCTTTTTCTCCGCCAATCATAATGGCCAGCGTGCCGTTTTGGGCTCCAACGTCTCCGCCAGAGACCGGCGCATCTAATGCAAATAGTCCTTTTTCCTTCGCTTTCGCTTCAATTTCTTTTGCCAGCTGAGGTTTCGATGTGGTCATATCAATGAGGTATGTACCAGGTGCAGCATGTGCCACGAGTCCATCTTCTCCTAAATAGACTTCTTCTACATCTGATGGATACCCGACCATTGTGATGACGGCATCTGCCTCCTTTGCGATCTCCTTTACGGTCGATTTCCAAAGAGCACCTTTTTGAACCAATGTGTCTGCCTTTGCTTTTGTTCTTGTATAAACGAGAACTTCGTAGCCAGCATTCATTAAATGCCCTGCCATACTACGTCCCATTACACCGATTCCAATAAAACCAACTGTTTTGATTTGTGCCATCAAGAATTCCTCCTTATAGAGACTTCGTCAATCCACCATCAATGATGAGGGTTTGACCTGTCATATATGTATTGGCTTCAGATAAAAGAAAAGCCGCATATGCTGCAAATTCCTCTGGCTGTCCGTAACGGCCCAGCGGAATCATACGTTCAGCTTGTGCTTTGATCTCTTCAACCGATTGTTGCTCCTCTTGTGCACGGTGTTTGTCCAACTGTTTCACACGCTCTGTCTCAATTTTCCCCGGGGCTAAGGTATTGATCAAAATACCATCTTTGGCAAGCTCCTGGGCAGCTGTTTTTGTCCAGCCGGTAATGGCCGGTCTAAATGTATTCGACAGCATCAAGCCTGGGATCGGTTCTTTGACCGACATAGATGCAATATTCAACACTCGTGCACCTTGTTTTTTTAAATACGGCAAGGCTTCTTTTAATAACCGAATATAGCTGAGTAAATGAAGCTGAAATGATTCCATCCAATCTTCATCCGTTAAGGTTTCAAGTGTTCCTGTTTGAGGACCGCCTGTATTGTTCACTAGTATATCAAGGCGTTTTTCATCACCTGCTGCTGCGACGACAAGCGCTTTAATTTGCTCGGCGTCAGATACATCACATACTTGATAAGTCAGCTTCCCTTTTACAAGCGGGGAGAATTCTTTGACCGCTTCTTGCAGCGTGTGCTCATGTCTTCCCGAGAGCATCACATCTGCTCCCTCTTTTGCAAGATGAAAGGCAATGGCTTTACCGATACCTTGACTGCTTGCAGCGACCAATGCTTTTTTTCCAGATAGATTAACATGCATGTTGGCACCCTCCTCTGTTCATATTTTATCATACAAAAAGAACCTTGCTCACATGGCAAGGTTCTTTTCTGCAAGATTATAGTTTAAACCGATTGACTGCCTGACGCAGTGCCTGACTTGATTCGTTCAACATTTCTGTTGAAGTTTTCGTTCTTTCTAAAGCTTGTACTTGTTCGTCTGTGGAAGCATGTACTTCCTCAGCTGAAGCGGCGGATTCTTGTGAAATGGCCGCTATACTTTGAATGGAATCATTCATTTTCTGTTGTTCTTCAGTCATTTCATTGATTTGTGTATGAATGCTGTCAATGGAGCCGACAAGTGCCTGCATTTCCATTGTGATACTGCTGAGTGCCTCTCCTGTTGAATTGATGGCATCACCTTGTTCTTCATTCATTTTGCTTGCTGCTGTCATCGCTTCAGCTGCCTTTTTCGATTCATCTTGAATGAGTTTTACGGTTTCACTAATATGTTTCGTTGATTCTGCAGATTGTTCAGCCAGCTTTCTGACTTCTTCTGCAACAACAGCAAATCCTCTTCCGCTTTCTCCTGCTCTCGCTGCTTCAATACTTGCATTCAGTGCGAGTAAATTCGTTTGATCTGAGATTTCAGAGATCGCTGTTACGACGTTTTCAATATTTTTCGTTTTATGCTCAAGGTCAAGCAGCATTTGCTCTACCTTCTTCGATTCTTCATTCGCTTGTGTTGATTTTTGGACGAGCAGACCAAGAGCATCAAGTCCTCTATAGCTTGCATCTTCCGATGATTTTGAGTTGGTTTGCATTTGCGTGGCAAGCTCACCCATATGACGAACTTTTTCATACAAATGCTCTGATTTTTCATTAATGGTTTCCGCTTCTGATGCTTGTTTCGTCGCTCCTACAGCGACCTCTTGAATAGCCGTTGCAATCTGTTCACTAGATAGCAAGGTCTCGTTTGAAATTTGTGTCACTTCATCCGTTGATTTCACAACCTGATCTGAAGACTCTTTCACTTTTTCAATTAAATCCCTGATGCCTTCAGTCATTTGATTAAAGCTTTTCGTGAGGAAACCTATCTCATCCTGAGACTTCGACTCAAGCGAGCTGGTTAAATCGCCTTCAGACACTTTACGAACATGCTCGATGAGGCGTTTAATTGGTGTTGTAATGCTTCTAGCCAATAAGTAGCTTAGAATCATGGCAAGTATAATGGCAATGACAGATATGATGATACTTGTCTGATTCATTTGTTCAGTGATCCAAAGAAGTTTCTTTTTCTCGAAGCTAACACCTATTGTCCAGTTAGCTGCTTTAATTTTGGAGATGACAGTCAACTGTTTGTCATCATCAATACCAGAATTGTCGATCGCTGTTTTCACAGAAGCAACTTTTGAGATATTTTTTCCTTGCTCTGTTGGATGTGCCAAAATAGTCCCTGTACCATCAACTAAGAACGCCGTCCCCATATAAGGAATCTTTTGTTCATTTATAAAGGACTGAATGGAAGCCAGTTTCAAGTCAAGTCCAGCGACACCGACTACTTTCCCGTTTCGTACGATCGCCTTCGTGGCTGAAACGACCATTTCATTTGTTGCTTTATCAATGTACGGATCTGTCCATAGGACTTCGTCAGGCTTTTCAGCCGCTTGAATATACCAGTCTCGTTTAGACGGATCATACCCTTCACCAAAATCGGACTCCGGGAAAGCGAACATTTTACCATCACTTGTTCCTATATAGGCAAGCGAGATGAGTTCATCCTGCTCCTGCAATCCTTTTAATTCATCGTTTTCAAATGCCAATGTCTGTTTTGTTTGTTTCTGTGCAAAATCTTCAGTAAGTGTACTTGTTGCCAATTTGTTAATCGTATCACCGTAATTCTCAAGCTTTAGTGCTATGATGTCTCTCATGCTTTCTGCCGTTGCTGCTGTCGTTGTTTTCGCATCTCGTTCAATCAGTGGTCTTAATACTAAATTGGAACCCACTTGAACTGCGACAACGGTTAAAATTAAAATAACTGAGATGAAAACAGCTATTCTCACTTGAAGTTTCTTAAACATCTCATCACCCCTACATCCTACTTTCGCATCTTAATGTGTATATCGGCAAAATTGGTACCGCATTCAATAGTTGTAAGAAAATTTAAATAGAAAAAACAAGCCATAATGACTTGTTTTAAGTAAAATATTCAATTTTTGCAGACGGAAAGTACTGTTCGATATATGATTCTAATGTCTGTCTAAGTTCTTGTTCTTCATCTTTTTGATAGATATATTTTCCAATTCCGTATCTACCCCACTTATATCTTCTCTTTTCTTCATCTAGTTCTAGTTTTGTTTTTGGATAGTTTTTTTGGATGACACGCTTCGCCGGTTTTGTAAAACGGTGCTGAATCATTTCAAAGGTGATATCTTGTCTCACTTCTTCAGGAAGAGCTGCATCGAGTTTTTCAAATAGGACTTTATAGCCCTCTTGCCACCCTTCATGAATGTAAATAGGGGCAATAATAAAGCCAAGTGGATAGCCTGCTTTCGCTACCTTTACAGCCGCTTCAATCCGCTGATCGAGTGGTGATGTTCCAGGTTCGAAATATTTAATGACATAATCGGCATTGATACTAAAGCGGAATCTTGTTCGTCCATTGTGTTTTGCATCTAACAAATGGTCTACATGATGAAATTTCGTAACAAAGCGTAGTTTGCCAAGATCGGTTTGACCAAAGTATTCAATCGCTCGTTTGAGTGTGTGAGTCAAATGGTCAATTCCGACGATATCAGATGTACACGAGGCTTCAAATCGCGTGATATCAGGCGCACGCTCGTTCATGTACTGTTCAGCCTGATCTAATATCTCTTCTACATTGACATATGTGCGAATGTACGGCTTACTCCCCATAGTCGTTTGCAGGTAGCAATAATGGCAATGCCCCATGCATCCTGTCGCAAACGGAATGGCATACTCTGCAGATGGTTTAGATGTATCAAATTTTAAAGTTTTTCTCACACCGATAACGAGCGTCGACTTTGCATTACGGTACTTTTGCAAATCATTTTTCCCCGGAATATTTCTCACTTGGTTGTGTGAGGTTGTTTCTCTAATTTCAATTCCCATGCCTTCAAACTTTTCTTTCAGCTCTTGTCCTAATGGGTACTCTAGCGCCCGAGGTTCAATATACACAAGCTGGGGAACGAACGGTTTGATCATAATTAGCACATCCTTACCTTATAGGTTCATATCGTTACTTTAACCTCTCAGGATGGCTTCTATCCTTTCTAAAATCTCCCTTATTCAAACAGATCTTGATAAAGGGCTTCTGCTTCTTCGTATGTTGGAAATACGGCATCATCAGGGGCTAATGGGTGATATGTTTCAAGTAGAAATAGCGCAAGCTCTTGCTCATTATAAGGGTGTGAAACGATTTCCGCTTCTTTAATTTGTGCGACATTGGCTGCATGTGGATTTCGATAAATGACATATACTTGATCACCTGGCTTATAGTTAGAGAAAGACAAACTGGTCACCTCCATTTTTTTATTTTAGGATGCCCTTCTCTGCAAGCGATATGACTGATTATGATAAAATTCGACAAAAAAACCAGACAGTTTGACCTGTCTGGTTTACATCACCTAGTTATGTTGAAACGTTTTTTTCACGAAATCAACCACTTCTTCAGTTGTGCTCAGTGATAAGATATGCTCTTTAAATGATGCAGCTTCTTCCTTAGAAAGCTTGCTTAACTGCGTTCTTGCTGGAAGAATCGATGTTGCGCTCATTGAAAATTCATCTAATCCTAATCCAAGTAGGAGCGGGATTGCGATTTCATCTCCTGCCATCTCACCGCACATGCCAACCCATTTACCTTCTTTATGCGCTGCTTCAATCACAAGCGTTATGAGGCGTAAAATAGCTGGATTGTATGGCTGGTAAAGATAAGACACTCGTTCGTTCATTCGATCAGCAGCCATTGTGTATTGAATCAAATCATTTGTTCCAATACTGAAGAAATCTACTTCTTTTGCAAATTGATCTGCGATAACAGCTGTTGATGGAATTTCTACCATCATTCCGATTTCAATGGAATCAGATACTTCTGTACCAGCAGCAACCAATGCTTCTTTTTCTTCAAGTAAAATAGCTTTTGCTTCTCTAAATTCTGATAACGTCGCGATCATAGGGAACATGATTTTCAAGTTTCCATATGTACTTGCACGAAGTAACGCGCGTAGCTGTGTTCTGAAAATCTCCTGCTCTTCAAGGCAAAGGCGGATCGCTCTATAGCCAAGGAACGGGTTCATTTCTTTTGGAAGCTGCAAGTAAGGAAGTTCTTTATCGCCACCAATATCTAGTGTGCGGACAACCACAGCCTTGCCTTCCATCTTCTCTAAAACGGTTTTATACGCATCGAACTGCTCTTCTTCTGTTGGGAGCTGATCTCTGCCCATGTATAAAAATTCTGTACGGTACAATCCAACTGCTTCGCCGCCATTTTCAAGTACACCTTTCACATCTTCAGGTGTTCCAATATTCGCAGCTAACTCTACGTGAACGCCGTCTTTTGTGACCGTTGGTTGGTCAACAAGTTTCGCCCATTCCGCTTTTTGAGCTAAGTAGTCTTCATGCTTTTTTTGATACGCTTTCACTTCATCTTCAGAAGGCTGAATGATGACGTCTCCGCTAATACCATCCACAATGATTAGATCATTGTTTTTCACTGTTTTTGTTGCTTCTTTTGTTCCAACAACAGCTGGAATCTCCATTGATCTTGCCATAATCGCTGAGTGAGAAGTACGACCGCCGATATCTGTCGCAAAACCTTTGACGAATTGTCTGTTCAGCTGAGCTGTATCAGAAGGTGTTAAATCTTCAGCAATGATAATGACTTCTTCAGAAATCATACTTGGGTTTGGAATGTCAACGCCTAGCAAATGACCAGTGACACGTTTTGTAACGTCGCGAATATCCGCTGCACGTTCTTTCATGTATTCATTGTCCATTGCTTCAAACATTGTAACAAACATTGTTGCTGTTTCTTTTAAAGCAAATTCAGCATTTACTTTATCCGATGTGATTTTATCCTTTACTGGGTTGAGCAGCTCTGGATCACTTAACACAAGAAGGTGTGCAGAAAAGATATCTGCTTTGTCTTGGCCAAGCTCTTTTAGCGCATGTTCTTTAATTGCTTCAAGTTCTTGTTTAGAAACATGAATTGCTTCTTCAAAACGCTTCACTTCTGTCTCTGGATCGTTGATGTCTTTTTGGTGAACTGTTAAATCTGGTTCTTCCAGACGATATGCTTTTGCAATCGCAACGCCTGCTGAAGCACCGATTCCTTTCAGTTGTTGCATTACTCGCCTAGGCCTTCACTTTTCATTGTGTCTTTAAGTGCAGCAAGTGCATCATTTTCATCAGAACCAGAAGCAGAGATAGTGATTGTAGCACCTTTCGCAATTCCTAGAGACATTACACCCATAATAGATTTCAGGTTCACTGTTTTACCATTATATTCTAAGTTGATATCAGCATCATATTTACTAGCAGTTTGTACAAGAACTGTTGCAGGACGTGCGTGAATTCCAGAATCTGCAGTTACTTTGAATGTTTGTTGAGCCATTTTTATCAATCTCCTTTTTATACATTTCATACATCCACAATATTATATCATACTGCCGAGCTTGTCATCTAACAAGAACGGCAGTTATGAAAATTATTTTGAAATTTTCATGATGTTTTCTTGGCCAGCTTTGATTTCACCGGATTCTTGAAGGTCAATAAATTGTCCTTCACTTAAGTTTGTAAATACAATTGGTGTCATTAAAGATGGTACTTCTGACTTAATTTTATCAATATCAACCTCTAAAAGTTTTTGACCGATTTCTACTTGGTCTCCCTCTTGTACAAATGCTTCAAATCCTTCTCCTTTGAGGCTGACTGTATCAATCCCGAAGTGAATCAAGATTTCAAGTCCACCATCAGACTGGAGGCCGATGGCGTGTTTTGTTGGGAACACATTTAAGATTTTTCCTCTTACTGGTGAAACCACTGTTCCCTCTTTTGGCAAGATAGCAAAACCGTCACCCATCATTTTCCCTGAGAATACTTGATCTGGCACATCTGTAATTGGATGCAGCTCCCCTGTAATTGGTGAAGCAAACGTTTCTTCCCCTTGTTCGTTTTGAAGCGGTTTTGCAATGACTTCTTCAACCTGCTGACTGACTTCTTCTTTTGCAGAAGGGTCTTTCGCTGGTCGAGGTGTGCGCCCTGCAATAATGTCTTGCATTTGTGTTTTTAAATTATCAGAGCGTGGTCCAAAGATGGCCTGGATGTTATTCCCTACTTCAAGGACACCTGAAGCGCCAAGCTTTTTCAAGCGGTCTTTATCCACTTTTTTCTGATCATTTACAGTGACACGTAAACGCGTAATACAAGCATCTAGGTGTTTAATGTTTTCTTGGTCACCCATTGCTTCAAGAATTTCATAAGGTAAGTCATCGCCTTTTCCAGATTGAGCGCTACTTGCACCGTCAGCTGCTTCATCTTCTCGTCCTGGCGTTTTCAGATTAAACTTGCGAATCGCAAATCTGAATCCGAAGTAGTAAATGACAGCCAGTACGAGACCGACTGGAATAACAAGCCACCAAGCGGTTCTATTCGGCAGGATACCAAATAGGAAGAAGTCGATTAACCCTCCTGAGAAGGTCATCCCGATTTTCACGTTTAGAATATCCATTATCATAAAGGATAATCCAGCAAATACACAGTGAATCGCAAATAATATCGGTGCAACAAACAAGAATGAGAATTCAAGCGGTTCAGTGATCCCTGTTAGGAAAGAAGTAAGGGCCGCTGACCCCATAATTCCTGCTACAAGTTTTTTATTCTTAGGTTTTGCTTCATGGTAAATCGCAAGTGCTGCTGCTGGAAGTCCAAACATCATGAACGGATATTTCCCTGTCATGAATGTCCCGGCTGTCAGCTGAACACCATCTTTGATTTGCGCCATGAAAATACGCTGGTCACCACGGATAATATCTCCTGATAAGCTCTTATAGCTAAAAAATTCATACCAGAATGGTGCGTAGAATATGTGGTGCAGACCAAACGGAATTAATGAGCGTTCAATGACACCGAATACAAAGGCAGCTAGCGGCTCATTCGCTGCAAGCAGTCCAGTTGAAAATGAGTTCAATGCACCTTGGATTGGCGGCCAAATGACGAGCATCAAAAGCCCTAAAATAAGTGCTGAAATCGACGTAACGATTGGAACAAAACGCTTACCAGCAAAGAAGCCAAGATATTGCGGGAGCTCAATTTTGTAAAATTTATTAAACATATAAGCGGCTAATACCCCGACAATAATCCCGCCAAAAACGCCGGTAGACAAGGTCGGTATGCCGAGCATATTCACATACGCTGGATGACTTTCCTTAAAGAACTTAGCCAATTTGATTGAATCGGATGGAATGGAACCGTTGGCCATTAATACGGCACTCATCGTTACGTTCATGACAAGGTAACCGATGATCGCGGCAATCCCTGCCACACCGTCTCCATTGGCAAGACCGATGGCAACCCCTACAGCAAATAAGAGTGGAAGATTCGAGAAGACAATATTCCCCGCATTCTCCATAACACTAGCAACAAGCTGAATTGTATCATTGCTTAAAAATTGAGCGACATCAATCAGCTGCGGATTTTGCATCGCATTTCCGAGTGCTAGTAAAATACCAGCAGCAGGAAGGATCGCAACTGGAAGCATAAGTGCTCGTCCAATTTTTTGCAACACACCAAAAAGTGATTTAAACACTGGTTGAACCTCCTTTTGTTTTCGCTTACAACATGCATTTCAATTACACACTGACGTACATTTCATAATTAACCGTTTACATTTCACTTTCAGAACACAAAAAAGACATGGTGATATAAGGTTGCGCAAATAACAGGATCTTATCCTGTATTTACCTTAAGTCACTCATGCCTGATCGAATCAGTTACACGTTTCAAGGAAACTATGAAATTTTATTCGTCAATCTGTACAGGTGAAGTGTCAAATAGACAGCTTCGGCATCTTGTACAGGCTTTTTCAATGCATGTTGCAAAATTTTGATCATTTTCCAAGCAGTATTGTAGCATAAAGGATATTCATTTTTCAATAGATGAAGCAACTTTTCTGGCTCCTCTAATGATTCTTCCCGTTTAATACGCTCAATCGAAAACGTAATATGGCGCAGTAAGCGTAAATAATGAATACTTTCTCTATCTACTTTCATATGAAATGCATCTTCTATGACTTGGACCATTTGTGTCATGAGCTGCGAATGACGGTTGACCTCGGATAAAGGCCGGTTCGTTAAAGCAGAGTGAATGTGGAGCGCAATAAAGCCAATCTCTCCTTCGGGCAGCTTTGTTTCAACATCTGGCCGCGCATTTATCAGTTCCACGACTTCCTTTGCGACCTCGTATTCTTTCGGGTATAAGGATTTCGTTTCAAGCATAAAAGGATTGGTGATATCATAGCCTTGCTTAACTCGCTTAAAACTAAAGGCAATATGATCTGTTAGTGCAATATGAATATGCTCATTTAAACGATGCCCCATTTTTTCTCGTATATGATAAATGACGTCATTGGCAAGCTCAATCATGTCCTCATTAATGTGGTGCAGCAATTGTTTGTATTCTGTTTGCTCTTTTGTATTCTTTAACACAAACATTTTCTCAAATGCCGCTTGATCGAGAACGTCACCCGATTTTTTCCCAAAGCCGATCCCTTTATCAATCAGGACCACTTCGCCTAAAGAAGGGTGTTTTGCGATGATGACATTATTATTTAACGCTTTATCAACGGTGAAGGATTCCATGAACATCCCCACCTCCTTCTTATTCAATCCTTCTTATCGTACAAAACAGATGAAACGTGCGTCAACGATTGTTTTTCAAAATAGTCGTTGTGCGCTCAACGAGTCGATATGACAAAACCCTTTTTTCTGGTGCCTCACCTTGTAACACTCGATTAAACAAGTCAAATGCTTCCTGCCCCATTTGTTTGAGAGGAATGTCTATACTAGAAATCCCCAATGCTTCACTCAATTGATCGTTTTGAAAACCAAGTATGGCTGGTGATTCACCAACGTTTATTTGGTGACGCTGTGCTTCTAGTAAAAAACCTGCTGAGACATCATCGTTTGTAATCAGTAAGGCTGTCGGACGATTTTTCATCTCTTTCCATTCTGTAAATAATTGCTTGCCATCAAAAATGGTCAGTTTTCCTTCAATGACCCATTCATCATCAATGTCCTGCCCAAGCGACCGCATCATTTCTTGATAAGTCTGAATGCGAACTTGGCTGTTCTCCCCTTCTGTTCTAGCAAGAACGATTGCGATTCGCTCATGACCGCATGCCGCTAAGTGTTCAAGCCCTTCCTTAAAAGCCTGATCATGCGCAATCGATACCGATGAACATGTATCATGCGGAGTAGGATGACAAAAGATAATAGGACCAGATTCCTGCCACTTTAAAATGTCTCGATCACTTAACGCATTTGAGCAAAAGATTAAACCATCTACACGCTGCTCTTTTAAGCTCATTAATGCTTCTTTTTCCTTGAATGGGTCATATCCTGTTTGAAACAAGGCAAAATGCATTCCGCACTCCTGTGCTTTCTCTGCAATCCCTGTGACAATTCCGCTGAAATAGGAGTGATCAATTGTCGGAAGTACAATTCCAAGCATATTGGAATAGCCCTTTGCTAAATGTACTGCCTGAATATTACGTGTATATTTGAGCTCTTTCATCGCACTAAGTACGCGCTCTCGCTTTTCTTCTTTGACATAAGGATGATCATTCATCACTCGTGATACGGTGGTAACAGATACACCCGCTCTTTTCGCAATATCCCTTATGTTAGGCATTTTTTCTCCTACTTTCTCTTGATATGGTAAGCGTTTCATACTTTAAGATGTATGTGAGCTGAACAAATCACTGGGTGGAAAGGGGAATTCAAGATGGGTATTATCATATGGATCATATTATGTTTGACTATTTTGTTTTCTGCTCGATTCGCACTACATCCTTTAGGAAAAGAACATAAAATCAAGCCGTTTCAATCAATTGATGATTTTTTTGTTGATAAGGATCGCAAAGAGTGACAAAAAAATCACGATGACGCTCCCAATACTTGGACGTTCATCGTGATTTTTTTCATTACTTGATGATCGTCAACTCTTTTGGATAATTGGTTAAGGTGACTGGGCCATCTTTTGTAATGAGAACATCGTCTTCAATTCTAACCCCGCCGACTCCTGGTACATAAATACCCGGCTCGATCGTATAGACCATCCCTTCTTTTAGAAGGTCATCATTTGCTTGACTCATAGAAGGGAACTCATGAACAGAAACCCCGAGTCCATGCCCTAGACGATGCGGGAAGTATTCGCCATATCCTGCTTCTGCGATCAGCCCTCTTGCTTTTAAGTCAAGGTCACCAATTCTCACACCCGGCTGGCTCATATCAAGTGCTGCCAATTCGGCTTTCAAGACGGTGTTGTAAATATCCTTTTGTTGTTCAGACGCTTCTTGATAGATGAAGGTTCTTGTAATATCTGAACAATAGCCATCCACAATCACGCCGAGGTCAAATAAAACAAAATCACCTTTTTTCAAGGCTGCCTGCCCCGGATTTCCATGAGGTTCTCCTGATTTTTCTCCGAATAGTACCATGGTTGAAAAGGACATGCCCTGAATGCCTTTTTTCTTCAGTTCATATTCGATGACAGCAAGAACTTCGGTTTCCGTCACCCCTTCTTTTAAAGCATGAACCCCAATTTTGACGCCTTCATCTGCCAATTGAGCAGCTTTTTTCAATGTTTCAATTTCAGCTTCGTCTTTAATTAGTCTTAGCTGATTGAGCACATCTTCTGCCCGGACAAATGTTTCTGCCCCAGTGACAGCTTGAAGCTGCTCTGCTCTTTGCAAAGGAATGGATTCTTTTTCAATCGCTAGGCGAGTCGCTTTTACTCCTCGTTTTTCTAGTGCCTTTTGTATGAAATCAAAGGGGTTTTCATGGTCTTCATATCCAATGAGATCTCCAGCCCATCCCGCATTTTTTGCTTGCTCAACTTCCATCTTAGGCAAAATGAAAAATGGATCTGCTTCCTGAAAAACAAACAGCCCCATCACTCTTTCATGCGGCTCTGTAAAGTATCCAGATAGATAGAATACATTCTCCTTTGTATGTATAAATGCACCTTGAATGTCTTTTTTCTTAAGCCAAGAAGACAAGTTTTTCATTCGATTCATCGTGATCCTCCTCACACGTTTGACTACTGATCTATTGTATCAGTTTTCACTGTATTTCGCACAAAAGCGCACTGACCTAAAGCCAGTGCGCTTTTGTGATTTGCTTAAGAAGCACGAAGCAAACGAAGTCCGTTTAAAATAACCAAAATCGTACTGCCTTCATGCCCAATGACACCAAAAGGTAAATCAAGAACTTGTAAGAAATTCGCACAGATTAACAAACAAATAACAGTTAATGAAAAGATGATGTTTTGTTTAATGATTCGGTTCATCTTTCTTGAAAGACGGATCATCTTTGTCAAGTTGTTTAAGTTATTTTTCATTAAAATGAGATCTGCTGTTTCTAAAGCAACATCTGTGCCTCCGCCCATTGCGACGCCAACATCTGCTGTGGCGAGTGCAGGTGCATCATTGATTCCATCTCCGACCATAATGATCGAATCACCTTGTTTTTTCAGTTGATTGACTTCGTGTACCTTTTCATCTGGAAGACATTCAGCGACAACGGTTTGGATGCCTGCTTCCTCTGCAATCGCTTCAGCTGTTTTTTGCTGATCCCCTGTGAGCATGACGGTTTGGATGCCTAAATCATTCAGCTCCTGAATCATTTTTTTGGCTTCAGGTCTGATTTGATCCTTCAAACCGAGACAGCCGACAACTTCTTGATTTTTTTGAACATAGACAACTGTATATCCTTTGGATGAAAGAACATCACCATTCTCTTCAATGTCACGATCCATTGAAGCTTTTCCGGCAAAATCTTTCTTCCCAATCCGCCATGTGTCCTCATTTAATTGTGCTTCCACACCAAAACCTGATGTTTCTTCAATGGTTACGTGGGCTGACCGCCCTGTATGATGCTCTTTTGCCATATCAGAAATGGCTTTAGCTAATGGATGGTTTGACTGACTTTCAATTTGATAGAGCGCTTGATAAAAGGTCGATTCATCCTGCCCTTTTGCCAAGACCACTTTTTCAACAGCTGGTTTTCCACTTGTAATCGTACCCGTTTTATCAAATGCAATCATCGTACTTGTGCCCAGTTTTTCTAAAAAGACACTTCCTTTTACAAGCATACCGTTTCTTGCACCGTTTGAGATGAGTGAAAGAGCTGCTGGCATAATTGAGGCAACAAGTGCACAAGGCGAAGCAACCACCATAAACACCATCGCACGGTAAAACGTTTCACTCATGCTCCAGCCAAGTACAAAATGAGGCAGGAACATTAAAATCGCCACAGTGATGAGCACACCTTTTACATATGCACCTTCAAATTTTTCAATAAATGCTTGGCTTGGCGATACACTTTCTTGTGCAGATTCCACAAGCTTAATGATTTTATGAAAAAGTGTTTCTTCATTATGTTTTGTTACTTCTACTGTTAATGAACCATTTAAATTCACTGTTCCTGCAAACACATCTTCCCCTTGCCCTTTTTCCTGAGGCACCGATTCACCCGTTAAGGCAGATTCGTCTACACTTGTTCTTCCGCTCATGATCACACCATCTGCTGCAATTCGTTCGCCCGCTTTGATTAAAATACGGTCGCCTGGTGTAAGTGAAGAAGCAGCGATTTGGATGGTGGTGCCATCTTCTTCAATTAAAGTGGCTTCATCTGGAGCGATACTCATTAAAGCCGTTAAGTCTTTTTTACTTTTATTTGACGTATACGTTTCTAGCGCACCGCTAAGCGAAAAAATAAAAATTAAAATGGCGCCCTCTGCCCAGTAGCCAATGATCGCTGAGCCTATCGCAGCAAATATCATTAAGAGTTCTACATTTAATGTCTTGGATGAAATGGTTTCTTCAATTCCTTCCTTTGCCTTTGCAAAACCACCAATAACAAAAGCAAGAATGAAAAGAGGAATACTCCACATCGTTTCATCCTTTAGAAACCATCCAATCAAGATGAGAATCCCCGAAATGCCTGCTGCGATTAATTCTCCGTGCTGTGCCCATTTTTGAAAGAGCAAGTTAGATCCCTTTTGATCTGTCGTTTGATAAAGTGCTGTATTCTCATTCATGATTACTTTCTCCTCTCTAATTGATAATGATTTTCACATTATCAATCGTTGCCCGTTCCGTTTATCATCTATATTTTCTGCTATTTCAAGCTTTTTATAGGTCTGTAACTCATTATAACAGGTTCTGATCAATTTTCAATTAATAATTATTATAATTTCTTTTTGATAATAATTATCATTATTAGCACCCGACATTTCTTCCTCTTTCTGAGCACATTTTATTCATCTGAAAGGTAATTGAACACAAAAAAGAACCAACGGATCGACCATTGGTTCTTTACAGAAAGCTTGTGTTCTAAGAATTTGTCCACTCTTTGATTTGTTTTTTCGTCAGCGGACCTACATGGTTTTTGACCACTTCACCCTTTTCATTGATGAAAAAAGTCGTCGGGATCGTAATGATTTGGTATTTCTTCATCATTTCGCCGTGCTCATCGAGAACGATCGGAAATGTAAACTTTCTGTCTTTCACAAATTGGGCAACAGCATGCTTGCTTTGCTCAGCACCAAGTAAATTAACAGTCAGTATGTCTACATCACTTTGATTTTCTTTCACAATCTGTTCAAAGGCTGGAAGCTCCATTTTGCAGGATGGGCACCACGTTGTCCAAAAATGCAGAATGGTCCGCTTCCCTTTCACCGGGATCACCTGCGTTTCACCTGTTAATGTAGGAGCTTCTATCCTCGGCGCCATGACAGGCTCTTTTGCTTCAGCCTCTATGTTCATCAGAAATAAAAGAAGGGTCATCATGAGAAGACTGGCGGGTAGATATTTACGATTCATCAGCATCTTCCTTCCTGATTTTCCTATAGCTTGCCCGCTAGCTGCACATGACATTCAAGCTTTTTTCAATGTAAGAAACATGGAGACGCCGAGTTCCTTGCAAATCGTCGCATAATGCAAAGCCGTTAATAGCAGCATCCCCGTGTTCATTCCTAAGATAACACCCATCATATTTAAGGATTCGATGGATCCTAGGAAATACACCATAGAGAACGACACCACGTGCACCCATATATTATGTAGGAACACATCTTTAATAAGACCCATACCAATTAAGCAAGCTTGAAACGGCATCACGAACAGGTGGCATAAGAAGTAAGGCCATAGCAGCTGCAAGTAAACGGCTGCTTGAGGTGAGTCAAAAAAGAGCTGCGTGAGCGGATAAGCGAAATAATACATGATCATCACGGCTGGCACCCCATATCCAAACGTAATGAGAATCGCTTGTCTGACACGTTTTTTCACGAGATCATACTGCCCCAAGGCATAGGCTTCTGATACATTCGGAATCATCACAATCATAATGGAATGAGCGATAAACGCCGGAAAAAAACCGATCGACATCGCTACGCCAGCAAGCATTCCGTAATGATCTACAGCAAGCGTACCAGAAATGCCCGCTGCAACGAGGGCTCCTTTGATTAAAAACGGTTCAATCGCATTGGCAATGGCATGAAAGATACGCATACCTGTTGTCGGAATGGAGACCGCTAACAAACGTTTTCTGACGTCAATCCCTCTTAACTCAACCGATCTGACATTCACAGCATTTTTCGCCATGACGTATTGGGAATATAAATAGATAAAGACGACGAGATCACTTGCAACAATCACACCAATCGCGATAAGCACCGCTGTTTCAATATCAAACGAATACCAATGAAAAAACAAAAACAAACAGATAAGCTGGATTGTTTTTTTCAGCATATTGGCTAGAGCAATTCTGCCCATTTGCTGCTTGCCCATAAAATAGCCGCGTGCAATGGAAGTAAATGCGATGATCGGAATAAGTGACAGAACCAAGCCCTTCATCAGCGGATGATACGATTGAAATACAGGAATGAAAGGCAGTACAATGGCTGCTATTGCCGTTGTTGTGCATGTCACCACAAGCGTCATTTTAAATGCATGGCGAAGCATACTTTTATGAAGCCGCTCATGCGATTCTGCAATGAATTTAGAAATGGAGACTGGCAGCTCTAAGCTGGCGATCACAAGCACAAGCATGATGATGGGAAGGATGCTCATATATAAACCCATTCCATGTTCTCCAAGCTCTCTCGCTAAAATCATATTGACTAAAAACTCGATACACTCAGCAATGAAAGCTGCGACAGATAGCAGAATGACCCCTTTTACAAATCGATTCATGTAGCCTCCCCTTGTCTAAAAGCAAATTCTTTTCACATTCTATGAGACAAGTCCTGAAAATATTTTAATAATTGAAGACAAAAAAACAGCGACTGATTGATCGCTGCTTTTCTTTACACTGCAAACACGTGACGGCCAATGCGTTCTACAATTTTACGAGAACGAATCCAGTTATCTGTCGCCGTTTTTGGATTATAAAAATAAATCGCCTTTGTTGTTCTGTCATCTTCTTTGACAACCTGCTTCACAGCTTTTACGGAATCCTGGTCTGCCTTATCATTGATACTTCCATTTGATACGGGCTGGAAGGCATTTCGCTGATAAATCACGCCTCTGACACTGTCAGGAAAAGAGCGGTGTTCCACGCGGTTTAAGACGACGCTTGCTACAGCTTTTTTCCCTGCGTAAGATTCACCTTTTGCTTCAGCATGTACCAACCGAGAAAGCAAGTCCATTTCTTCATTAGAATAGTGTGATTGATTTCTTGAGCTTGCTGGCTTTGCCGTTTCCTTTTTCTTCGGCCTCGGTTTTGATGCCTTTTCCTCTGTTGATGTGCTTAGCATTTTCACTTTCGGCTGATGTTTCTCCTCTGAAAACGCAGGAATCACGGTATGCTTATTATCTTGATCTATATATGAAAGCTGATGCTTTACAGGTGCTTGTTCAAGTTTCTGACTTAATGTGCCTTCTTGCTCTTGTATATTGTCCATCTTGATCGCTGAGATGAGCATAAGGATGGCAAAAAGAGCTGTATGAATTTTGATCATTCGCCTCATTCCTCCCTTAATTAATGTAGGCCGTAAGATACTTGTCCACTCTAACAAGAGCTTCTTCTATTTTCACGCACAAAGATTTTCATGCCTGTCCAAATTCCGTCATTAAATGGCATGTCCTAGTTGAAATACGCATGAACTGGTAATGTAAGCGTTTAATATAGTCTCTTTTTAGCCTATAATCATCCTTATGCTCCTGATTATGGGTTATTACATTTTCTTTTCATATGTATCAAGCTGGTTTGAAGTGTGACAAAAGAACCAAAATAAAAAGCTTTTTCTCATGAATGAGAAAAAGCTTTAGCTTCTTGCTTCTTTAAGATATTCAAAAATAACATCTCCACCATGCTTGGCGATTCCGCGAAAATGTTTAAAATCATCTTGATTGACCAATACAGAACGAAATGTTAAAAAATCATCCTTTTGAATGGTCACTTGTTTTTCAGTACCATCCCGTAATGATTCTAGTATTGTGTTGATGTGTTCTTCAGTCAAAAAAACCGCTCCTTTTCAGCCTTGATCAAATATTAAATATACCATTCGTTTTCAAAGCGTACAACGAAAACGAAAGAAAAACGTCTTTATCCTTTACATTGGTATGAAAATATTGCAAAATACTTTTTAATAGGGAATGAAATCTGTTTTTAAAGGAGAGGGATCGGTTGAAGATTGCAAAAATTGGGAATGTGATCGAATTTAGAAATGGTTTAACAGGTGTAGTTGAAAAAGTGAATGAAAACTCTGTTATTGTGGATGTCACCATTATGGACAACTATAGAGATTTAGAACTGGATTCACTAACAGTCGTTAATCATAAAAACTATAAAATCATCAAAGACTCCGTACATTAATTTGCAATCCTCAATTCAGACTACCGTTACATAAAGATATACACAGCAAAGCTGACTCGTGTGACAGCTCTGTTCTCTTTTGACAATCACATATGAAAAAGGCTGACAACCATATTAAGTGGCGTCAGTCTTTTTGCGCGTGAAAGGTTTGCATTTCCGCTTTTGTTTTGTACATATCAACTTCTTCAGGTGTTATCACGCCTTTATCAATTAAAAGGGCGATCACTCCAAGTAATGTGGAGGCACTCCATTTATATCGTTCTTTGTTTTGATGTTCAAGAATCTGAAGCTCTTCCCTCAATTCCATCAGCAGCTTCTCTGTTTTGTCTTCTTTGTTTGCCAATACAAACGCCTCCATTTTCATTCGCTCGTTTCAATTTTATCTTAAAGTAAATATATCAAGAATAAAAGCATGATACACCTTTACAAACATACGTTCTGTCGTGTATACTATACATACGAGCTGGTAGCCCCCAGCCGTCCTAGCAAGTTCTATTCCTATTGGTATGAGAAGAGTGACATGACTCTTCTCTTTTTTTATGTGTCATCATGATCTATTCCATAAAAAAAGACATGTCATCCACATGTCTTTTCTTATTTATTAGCGATTATCAATCGTTTCTGGATACATATCGTGATTCATCATACGATACGATGCCATCTCTTCATACTTCGTCCCAGGTTTTCCGTAGTTCGTATACGGATCAATTGAAATACCGCCTCTTGGTGTAAATTTGCCCCATACTTCGATATATCTTGGGTCCATTAATTCAATGAGGTCGTTCATGATAATATTCATACAATCCTCATGGAAGTCACCGTGGTTACGGAAGCTGAACAAATATAATTTTAATGATTTACTTTCGACCATGATTTCATTTGGGATGTAGCTGATATACACGGTCGCAAAATCTGGCTGCCCTGTTTGCGGGCAAAGTGATGTGAATTCTGGGCAGTTGAATTTCACAAAATAATCTCTATTCGTATGTTTATTCGGGAACGTTTCAAGCACTTGTGGTGCATAGTCAAACAAGTAATTGGTCCCTTGATTTCCTAGTAAAGTGACACCTTCTAATTCTTCTGGTTTTCTTGTCGTCATTTTGTCTCTTCCTTTCTATACGCCTCGTTTATTTCCCCACAATAGCGTGTGCAGCTGTGGTAAGACTCTCACACGATTCAAATCAGGATCTTGCGCTACTTGATCTACAAGCATTTCGTATTTCTTTAATAAGTGCGTTAATAAGTACGCATCATCAGCTGTCGTCGTATCATCATTTCCAACTTGCAAATAAAAGGGGAGTTCTGGGTATTTCGCATGAACATCCTTTGCATAGGCTAGATCAAGATCATCAAAGATCACGACCTTCAGGCTTGCATGTTGCAATCTGTTTCCATTTTTCAATTCATCTATGATACGTGTAAGTTTCGTAAAATCGGTTTTCATATTTGAACTTGGTGGTTTTGGAGAAATGGTTAAATCATCTATCTTCAAAAACCAATCTTGATACATCGTTCCCTGCGTTTCAAGCGCCGTATCAATTCCTTCTTCATGCAATAAATCAATAAGTGATTCCATTTGTTTTAAAAGCGCAGGATTCCCACCTGAAATGGTGACATGAGAAAAAGCCTTTCCACCTATTCTCTTCAGCTCTTTTACAATGTCCTCTGCCTGAAGCCACTGAATATCATGCTTAGCTGATCCATCCCATGTAAAAGATGAATCACACCAGCTGCAAGAGTAGTCACAGCCAGCCGTTCTGACAAACATGGTTTTTTGGCCAATAACCATTCCTTCTCCTTGAATGGTTGGACCAAAGATTTCTAAGACAGGAATCGCTTTAGTCATTGAGCTCAACTCGTTTCGGACGGTAAATGCAGTAGCTTGTTGGTGTCTCTCTGACAAAAACTTGAACACATACTGGTTTGTTCGCTAAAGTCGTTAAATATGCGGCCACTTTATCATACACAGTCTTTGCGACAACCTCAGTGGTTGGCATCGCATATGGATCATTCGATGAGAATTCTTCATGGTCATTGAGCAGTGTATGGTCGTACTGTCCATGAATGAGTTTTTTTAGCGTGCTAAAATTCACAAGGAAACCTGAATCATCTAGATGATCTCCTGCAATCGTAATGTTAATCGTATACGTATGACCATGTACGCGGCTACAAGCGCCAGCATCTTCTCTCGGGATAAAATGGGCTGCCGATACATGCATATCTTTATTTAATTCAAACGAAAATGGATGATTCGTCTGTGGATAGATTTGAGAAAGCATTTAGTTCGCCTCCTTCATGTCCATATAAGTGTCATAGCCATTTTTCCGAAGCTTACATGCAGGACATTCCCCGCAGCCATCAGAAATGATGCCATTATAGCAAGTGAGCGTTTCATTTTTCACAAAATCTAGCGCATTCAGTTCATCAGCCAGCTTCCACGTTTCAGCTTTATTCAGCCACATGAGCGGCGTATGGATGACAAATGGTTTTTCCATTGCCAAATTCACCGTGACGTTACAAGATTTCACAAACTCATCTCGGCAATCTGGGTAGCCGCTAAAGTCTGTCTCGCACACACCCGTGATAATATGACGTGCTCCAATTTGATACGCAAGAATGGATGCAAAGGATAAGAAAACTAAGTTTCTCCCCGGAACAAATGTGGAAGGCAGTTCTCCTTCTTTTTCTTCAATATCAATGTCATCTCTTGTTAAGGCATTGGGTGCAAGCTGATTTAAAAGAGACATATCTAATAGATGATTTTTCACACCTAGCTTGTCAGCAATTCTTTTGGCGACATCAATTTCTTCTTGATGACGCTGATTATAATGAAAGGTTACCGTTTCAACCTCTTTAAATTGTTGAAGTGCCCATAGTAAACATGTCGTACTGTCCTGTCCCCCGCTAAAGACAACGACCGCTTTTTCATTTTTCATTTTTCCTTTTCCTCCTTTTGCAGACCCGTACCACCGCACAAAGCTGCATCTGAAAGGTTCATGAAAACCCCTATTTTCTCAAAAGAAAAGACACCTTTACATGTGTATGAGGTGTCCCAGCCATAAAAAATAAAAAATGCCACATCCAAGGATACGGCAAGTCCTTAGTTTTTTATAGAGGGTTTTGCTAGAACCTCTCCCGTTTTCACGGATTTTTGTTCAATTTTCACAGAGGATAGTGTACCACATAATTGGTGTACAAGCTATCCCTTCTTTACTTATCACCTGATGCAGGCACTTTTTTCAGACAAAGGAAGAGGATAAAAAAGATACTGACATAGCCAAAAACAGGGTAAACCGTTGAAATGAGTGTGCCGTATCCAATTTTACTGATCACATAACAGCAAAGAAGAATAAAGGATATCGTATACGTACTGTTCAATCGGATATACACCCTCACTTGTCTTTCGAGACCGTATAAATTCCCTATAACGGATGTAAAGACTTCACCGAAGATCACGAATAAATAGATGAGATGAATGGAGTTTGCGACTTGATACACCACTTGAGCCATCGGGATATCATACGCCTCCAGCATTTCTAATGAAGAAAGGGATAAAAAGCAGGCGAGCAGAATGAGTGTCAACATCAGACCTCCAAGCACCGCTCCCTTTTTTATAACGGCTTCGGATGTCATTTCGTTTGCGACCGGCACTAATACGGCTTGAGACAGCGCTAAATTAAATGCACCATATGAAATCGCAGACAACATCCATTCGCCCTCTCCCATTTGCAGCCCCAGAACGTGGCTTTCACCGCTACTAAACACAAATGAGTCTAGAAACACAATCAGCGAAAAGAAAATCAGCATTGGAACGACAAGTACATTGACACCAAATAACCCTTTTGAACCTTTAAAAAGGACAATGACACTTAAAATAATCGTTAAAAAAATACCATATTCTTTTGAGATGCCAAGTTGTTCTTCAAAAATAGCGCCTGCTCCAGAAATCATCACTGACGTCACACCTAGTAATATAAAAAACATGACGATGTTAATATATCGACTCGCAGCAGCTCCAAATAAAAACCGATTCATATCTTGATAAGACTCCGCTTCAATTCGTTTGGAAATCAGCATCATTTTTGCGCCAAGGCCGGTAAAAATAACACCGCTAATCAAAATCCCGATCAATCCAATCCAGCCAAAACGAACAAAAAATTCTACGATTTCTTTTCCTGTCGCAAACCCAGCTCCAACCACTGTTCCTACATATACAAAGGCAAGCTGAAAAGCGGATTCATTTGAACGTTTCATATGACCCCTCCGCACCCATCACTTTCGATTGTCTCTTTTTTATCCTATGAGACAAGTTCCTTGAAAAGAAGGACAAACCATGATTAAATGCAAAAAAGGCTTTTTCATTCAGCGATGAGCAAAACAGTTGAAAGTCAAAATAGGTCAGAGTATACTATAGTCAAAGATGGTCAAACAACAGACCATTTTATTTAACATTCATTGGTCAAATAAAGTCAAACTTTATTTTAAGGAGGTCATGGCTCATGCGTTGTCAACATTGTCAAGTAAATGAAGCAACGATTCGCCTGAATATGCAAGTAAATTCGTCCCGTAGCCAAATGGTTTTATGTGAAGACTGCTATACCTCTTTGATGGAACAGTCAAAAATGAAAATGGGTCCTAACCTTTTCGGAGGCGGTTCATTCTTCTCTGAGCAAGCAGGACATGCGACGAGCCAAGAGCGGCCTAAACAAAAAGGCTTACTCGATGAGCTTGGCCGGAACTTAACGGATGGCGCACATGCTGGTTTAATCGATCCTGTCATTGGCCGTGATGAAGAAGTCACAAGAGTCATTGAGATTTTAAATAGAAGAAATAAAAACAATCCTGTCCTCATTGGTGAACCTGGTGTTGGTAAAACGGCCATAGCCGAAGGACTAGCACTAAAAATTGCAAATGGAGATGTACCAAATAAATTAAAGAACAAACAAGTTTATTTATTAGATGTCTCTTCACTTGTGGCAAACACAGGTGTACGTGGTCAATTTGAAGAACGGATGAAGCAATTAATTAAAGAATTGCAAAGCCGTAAAAATATCATCTTATTCGTTGATGAAATTCATCTTCTTGTAGGCGCAGGCTCTGCCGAAGGGTCAATGGATGCCGGAAACATTTTGAAACCAGCTTTAGCTCGAGGGGAACTGCAGCTAGTAGGTGCGACAACATTAAAAGAGTATCGTCAGATTGAAAAAGATGCTGCCCTTGAACGCAGGTTCCAGCCTGTCATCGTTGATGAGCCAACACAGGATGAAGCATTCGAGATCTTAAAAGGCATTCAGGATAAGTATGAAGCCTATCATGGCGTCACCTATTCTGACGAATCCATTAAAGCGTGTGTTCAATTATCTTCGCGGTATATTCAAGACCGCCACTTGCCAGATAAAGCCATTGATTTAATGGATGAAGCAGGTTCAAAAGCGAATCTCTCCATTGATGCAGCAAGTGAAGATGAATTAACAAACCGTCTTGCGCAAATTGCCGCTGAAAAACAAGCCGCTTTAAATGAAGAACGCTATGAAAAAGCAGCGAAGCTTCGAGACGAAGAAGAAGCGATTGAAGCGAGATTGCAAAACAAAACAAATGACAAAGAACATGTCGTCACAGCTGAGGACATTCAGTCGATTGTAGAACAAAAAACAGGTATCCCTGTCGGCAAACTACAAGCAGACGAACAAACAAAAATGAAAGAAATTGATGTCCGCTTAAAAGCCCGCGTCATTGGTCAGGAACATGCGGTTGAAAAAGTGGCGAAAGCCGTAAAAAGAAGCAGAGCCGGCTTAAAATCAAAACATAGACCAACTGGCTCCTTCCTTTTCGTTGGGCCAACAGGCGTCGGGAAAACCGAATTGTCTAAAACATTAGCGGAAGAATTATTTGGCTCAAAAGAAGCGATCATTCGTTTAGATATGAGTGAGTACATGGAGAAACATTCCGTGTCCAAAATCATCGGTTCTCCTCCTGGTTACGTTGGACATGATGAAGCCGGACAGCTCACGGAAAAGGTTCGCAGAAAACCATACAGCATCATTTTGCTCGATGAAATCGAAAAAGCGCACCCTGATGTCCAGCATATGTTCCTTCAAATCATGGAAGATGGCCGGCTAACAGACAGCCAAGGCAGAACCGTCAGCTTTAAAGACACAGTCATCATTATGACAAGTAACGCTGGCAGCACAGATAAAAAAGCAGTCAAAGTCGGATTCCAGTCTGAACAAGAAGAAGCCATCGAAGAACAATCATTGATTGATTCACTGAGCGCTTATTTCAAACCGGAATTCTTGAACCGTTTTGACAGCATCATTCAGTTTGATTCATTAGATAAAGACGATTTAGTCAAAATTGTGGATCTTCTGCTCAAAGATTTGTCAGAGCAGTTAAAAGAACAAAATCTAACTGTTCACGTCACAAACGAAGCGAAAGAAAAAATCGCTGAACTTGGTTACCATCCAGCATTTGGGGCTCGTCCGTTACGAAGAACGATTCAAGAGCATGTTGAAGATCAAATGACGGACATCTTGCTTGAAGAAGAAAAACTTACTGGATTTACAGTCGATGTTGAACATGACGAAATTGTTGTGAAAAAGAGCTAAGTACATCCTAAGGAGGATCTTCAGCTCCATCATGTGGCAGTGTCTAAATTCCATCTGAGCGCCGACGCTCCCCCGCCTCTTTTCCTTTACGATAAAAGAAAAAGAGGTGGATCACATGGATCACATGATCAATTGGAACTACGATTTGATCAAAATCATACATGAAGAAAAATTAAAAGAATTGCTCTTAGATGAAACAGCTCAAAAAAGATGAAGTTTCCAGATTGTTGACAAAGAGCTAAAATGAACTTGATTTTAGCCCTTTGTTTTCTTTTCAGCGTGATAGAAAACCTTTGCAGCCCTAGGAAGGACGAGTACTGGCGCGGAGCGAATGTAACATTCGTGAGCACCAGCACGCAAGACTGACAAAGAATGCGAGGGTTTGCCTACACGCTGAAAACTCCCTTTTATATGAGGGAGTTTTCTTTTTTTACGGCTTCCAGAAAGCGCTTTTGTCAAAATTTCTTCACATAAACTGTCTTAATTTTATATTCTGACTAAAACCCTTCTAGAAGACACCGATATTAACTATAGAAAAAGATAGTTAAAGGATTTGGTGAGATAATGGACAAAACATCGTTAATTGGTATTATTTTAGCATTTATTGCACTGAGTGTCGGTATGGTTTTGAAAGGTGTGAGTCTAACCGCTCTTATCAACCCGGCGGCTATATTGATCATTGTGGTTGGGACAATTTCAGCTGTTGTCATTGCCTTCCCATCTAGTGAAATTAAGAAAACACCAAAATTATTCGGCAAAATTTTCAAAGATAGCAAGCTTCCAACAATACAAGAGATGATTCCTCTATTTTCAAACTGGGCACAAATTGCTCGTCGTGAAGGTCTTTTGGCATTAGAGGCAAATCTTGAGGAAGTCGATGACGATTTCCTAAAGAACGGCTTAAGCATGGCAGTTGACGGTCAAAGTGCTGAATTTATTCGCGACGTCTTAACAGAAGAAGTCGATGCCATGTCGGAGAGACATCAGTCAGGCGCATTAATCTTTACACAAGCTGGTACATACGCTCCGACTCTAGGGGTACTTGGTGCCGTTGTCGGACTTATTGCCGCACTTGCAAACATGGGAGACATTGAAGCACTTGGACATGCGATCAGTGCTGCCTTCGTCGCCACACTGCTTGGGATTTTTACAGGGTATGTGTTGTGGCATCCATTTGCCAACAAGCTGAAGCGTAAATCAAAGGAAGAAGTAAAGCTTCGTCTCATTATGATTGAAGGGATTCTTTCTGTCCTTGAAGGCCAGTCTCCAAAGGTCATTGAGCAAAAACTTCTGATGTACTTACCAGCAAAAGAACGTGCAAATCTTGTCATTGAAGAAGGAGAAAAACAGAATGGCTAGGAAACGTAAAAACCATGATCATGAAGACCATGTAGATGAGTCTTGGCTGATCCCTTACGCCGATCTTCTTACGCTTCTTCTCGCCCTCTTCATTGTGCTGTTTGCATCTAGCTCCATTGATGCGGCAAAATATGAACAGATGGCTAAATCGTTTAATGTTGTCTTTACTGGCGGCACTGGCGTAATGGACCAATCAAGCATGCAGAGCACCGAAGAAACAGAAAACAGCAATCAAACCAAAAAATCCGCAGAAGATGAAGAAGAAGAAGCAAAAGCGAAAGCTCGTGACCAAGCGGTTTTAACAAAGGTTAAAAAGCAAGTAGATTCATTCATTGCGGATAAAAAACTTGGTTCGAAGCTTGAAACAAAGCTGACGGATGAAGGTCTGCTTATTACAATTGAAGACAGCATCTTCTTTGATTCTGGGCGAGCGGTGATCCGCTCGCAGGATGTTCCGTTAGCCAAAGAAATATCAAAACTGCTCGTCATTAACCCTGCTCGTGATATCGTCATTAGCGGACATACAGATAACGTTCCGATTCGGAATTCTGAATTTGAATCCAACTGGTATTTAAGCGCCATTCGTGCGGTCAACTTTTTAAATATTCTCCTTGAAAACAGCAACCTAGACCAAGAGAACTTTAGCACAAAAGGTTACGGTGAATTTAAACCGATTGCATCTAACGATACCGCAGAAGGCAGAAGTAAAAACAGACGCGTCGAAGTTCTTATTTTGCCAATTGAGAAAAAAGCAAAATAAATAGGAAGCCAGCAGCTTCCTTTCAGATCATGACAAAGGGCTAAAATAATGTTTATTTTAGTCCTTTGTCTTTCTTATGAGCGCGTTTGAAAGCTCTTGTCGTTTATCGGTGCGCAGGACTGACACCATATGCGAGGATTACTCTACATACTAAAAAGGAAGCCAACGGCTTCCTTTGTTTATTCTTTATGATCATATAAATGCTTGGCACGCAGCCCTACATGTTTGAGCATATCGATACAGGCATCCTTCTCCTCTTCACTAAGCACACTGATCATCTCGTGAATCTCTTTTGCATGATCTGGGAAGATGTCATCAAGCAAAGCTCTTCCCTGCTCCGTAATATGTGCAAATGTCACCCTGCGGTCTTCTGCACAAGCTTTCCGGCTAAGGAGTTCTTTTTTCTCCAATTTATCAACCACATACGTGATGCTTCCGCTTGCGAGTAAGATCTTATCACCTATTTGCTGAAGCGGCTGATCACCTTTATGATACAGCAATTCTAATACAGCAAATTCAGTCGGATTCAGACCGTGCTTCACAATATGTTTGTTCATGTGGTGATTAATGGAGCGATAGGCACGTGATAGTACAATAAATAATTTCAAAGATTTCTCAACATTATGATTTTCCATTTTTTATCATCCTTTATGAAATGCAACCCACTAATGTGACATTAATAAACAATAAGTAAAATGTCAACATGTTGAACCATTTTTAGCATGAAAAAGAGACCAGAACGAATCACCTAATTTTTTAAAAATCTCACAAGTCATCGTAATAAAGATAGGTTCAATGCTATAATAAGTCTATTAGGTAATACGTTGGAGCGATGAATCATGAGTATACTGAAAGGGTTTTGGAAGAAGATCAAGCTTTACCTTATTTTGGTCGTGATTCCAACCCTCATCATTAGTTATTTTATCTACGAAAAAGAAACTGAGAAAATTGATGTAAAAAACAAACAAACCGCTACACTTATGTTAAATATTCACAAAAACCAAATGAATTATTTAATCAGTGAAACAGAAGCAAGATTAACTTCCCTTGCCATGGGATTTGACCAGCCGCTTGAAACGAAAAGAGTACAAAACATCCTAGAGAAAATCTATAAACAAGAACCTCGTTTTTCAGGCCTGTATCTCCTAGACCAAAAAGGAAATGTCACAGCCAGCACCACACCATTAAAGGAAAAAATCAACCTGTCATTTAGAGATTACTTTAAACGTATTCAAGTCACAAAACAGACCGTCATCACAGATAACTATGTAAGCCGCATTACTAAGCAGCGGATTCTCTCCATTTGTGTCCCTGTTTTGAATGAAAACGACGAAGTCACGGATGTGCTAGTCGCTGCGATTCAAATTGATTATTTAAGAAATATTATGAATGTATTAAACCCAGAGCTTCATTTTAAGATGCTGAATCAAAATGGAGACGTTGTGTTTACAAGTGGTCCACAGCCAGCATCTGAAAGTGATAGCACCGTGTCTACATATTTAGATGAAAACAGCTGGAAGCTGGAGGTTTTTCCGCAGCGTGCGACAACAAGTGAAGTACTGTCTGTGATGCTGTTTCCTTTATCCAGTGCATTTATTCTCTTAAATATCTTATTCACACTCGTCCAATATATCATTTTAAGACGACAAACCCAGCAGGAACGCCACCAAAATGAAGCACAAAAACTTGAACTCATTGGAACACTCGCAGCAAGTACAGCGCATGAAATTCGCAATCCATTAACAGGCATTAGCGGGTTTATTCAACTTTTGCAAAAGAAGTATCGTTCAGAAGAGGATCAGCTTTATTTTTCTGTCATCGAGGAAGAAATTAAACGGATTAATCAAATCGTCAGTGAGTTTCTTGTGCTAGGAAAACCAACGGCTGAAAAGTGGCAAAATAATTCTGTGAAAGAAATTGTCAGTGAAATCATGCCAATTGTATTTTCTGAGGCGAACCTTTATAACGTCGAGGTTGATTTGCAAATCAATACCATTCAAGATGTTGGCGTGTATTGCACGAAGGATCACATTAAACAAGTGGTATTGAATGTAGCGAAAAACTCGTTAGAAGCGATGCCAAATGGCGGTCATTTGAAGATTGTCATTGAGGCTGAAAAAGAACAGGTCATCATAAAAGTGAAAGATACAGGTGAAGGTATACCAGAAGAGATGCTGAAACATATCTTCCTCCCTTTTATTACGTCGAAGGAAAAAGGAACAGGTCTTGGGCTTGTTGTGTGTAAACGAATCATTTCGATGTATGGGGGGACAATCGATATCGAGAGCGAAGTGAATAAAGGAACAACCGTGATCATCATGCTCCCTTCTGCACACTAATAGCTGAAGCATTCATCCGGTTTTGCTAATGGCAAGACCGGTTTTTTGATGTCAATAAGAAGGACGATTGACAGAAAGGAGACTCATTTGTGATACAAGATCATGAAAGGAAGCAACAGATTGTTGTTCATGAAAAAGAAGATACTGATACTCATTCATCAGGTTGTCCAGTTCTTGACTATATTTAATTGTCGTCTCACCTGTATAGCCTTCTACTTGAGCAGCTTCTACCATTTGTCTTCTCTTTTCATCAATTGACATTAATAGCTGTTCTTTCCGTACATAAATATTCATGATCTCAGCTCCCGCTCTGAATTCGTCTGTCTACGCTCTAAATGATCCGACACCAAAATTATACTTTATTTGTAAATTAAATTAAATATGCTTATTTTATTTAATTTTTTACAGCCTAAAGACCTTTTACCCAATGAATTCTGGGGGTAAACTTCAAAATTGGACAGGACTGACACATTGATTAAACAGAATTTTATCCTATGCAGAAGACCAAAATCAACTATTTTCTCTCTCATTTTATGTCTATTTTCCTAAAAAAAAGCTGATCTTCCGCCTCATGCGAAATGATCAGCTCCCACTATTAAACCGTTTCTTCTTCGTAAATTGGCACCCAGCCCTCAGTTGTGACAAATATGCGAACGGCGACGACTTGACGATCTTCTTGAAGTGTAAAGTAGTGACGAATATTCGGAGGCACAGAAATTAAATCACCTGGATTCAGTCTCACATCAAAAAAGACGCCGTCTTTGCCTTGAATGGCAAAGATTCCATGACCGCTCACGATAAATCTGACTTCATCATCCGTATGATGATGCTCACGTTTAAAGTTTTGAAGCAGTTCATCAAGGTTAGGGGTCGCATCTGATAATGAAATCACATCCTGCGCTTTGTATCCTCTTCGCTCGGAAATACTCTTTATTTCCTCTTGAAACACAGTTAAAATTTCTTCCTTTTCATCATCTGTTAAATCGTACTTTTCTGATAACTGTTTTGGTAGTTTTTCAATATCCCAATGTTCATAAATGACCCCTTGCTGTTCTAAATACGCCCGGACCTCTTGTTCGTTCTCAAGTAACGTGTTCTCTTCATTATGAATGTAAATGGTCGCCATGTGTGTTTCCTCCTTTTTATTTAACAAGCTGCTTTTGATAAAGCGCTACTTTCAAATGATAGGTAAATAAAAATTCATAAGCCTCTAAGACTCGTTTGGCTTCAAATGCGGTTTTCCCCCAAACGGTGATGCCATGATTACGAATGAGTACAGCACCAGCATCGTCCGTCAGGTGCACTGCAAATTGCTCTGCAAGGTGCGGAATATGAGCTGGGTTTTCAATAATAGGAACAGCAACTTCTGCATCCTCTTCCCAATAACCAAGCGCTTTAATGATTTCGTTGCCTTTAAAACGAATTTCTCCTTTATCGCCATACAGCTCAGAAATGACATTGTTATCGATCGTGTGGACGTGAAGACAACATCCTGCTTTCGTCCGCTCATAAACGTATGTGTGAAGCAGTGTTTCAGCTGATGGCCTGAGCGGCTGATTCGGATGAACCGGCTGACCTGCTGCATCAACAAGAACAAAATCTTCATCGGTTTCTTTTCGTTTATCTTTGCCGCTTGCCGTCACCAAAAACGTGATAGGATCATCCGACACTTTTATCGATAAATTGCCGCTCGTTCCGTAAAACCAGTCTCTTTGTGCCAATTCACGTTTGACGTCTGCTAGTTCCTTCCAGCGTTTACTCTTCTCGTCTGCCATTCCTTCACTTCCTTTATTTGATCAAATTGCGCTTTAAGATCAACAAATGTTTCATACTCTTTATGTACGAGCCCTAGCTCTTTACATTCGTTCAGTAAATAATCACGCGCAAACGTGAGATCCGCATGTTTCGCTGCCTCAATATCAGTCACTGAATCACCAATCATGATAATAAAGTCATCTTCCTGCGTCAGCTCTCGAATAATGGAAGGCTTGCAGCAGCCACAGCCATTTTGGCATTCTGAATCACAGGCATGCGGCCATTCAATTTGAATATGGTCTTCTTTAAATGATGCATGGTTACAATAAATATTCTCTTGTTCGACAATCCCTTCAAGGATGGGATAGACAAAAAAGTCCATACCGCCGCTGAGTACATAGAAAGGAATGTCTGCTTTTTTGACATCATCGACAAATTGTTCAAATCCTTCACGAATCTCTGTATCCTCTAAAATAAATGACCGAATGGCTTCTTTCTGATCACTCGTCAGTAACTGAAACATCTGCCCGACGCCTTCTTGGATCGTGATCTCTTTTGCTAGAACACCATCCTTCCATTTCGTCCATTCTTTTGGAGCAAACTGCTTCATGATGCGAATGATATTATCATTTTTCGTAATCGTGCCATCAAAATCACAACATACAATTGGTTTTTTCATTTATTCTGCTACCCTTCCCCAAAGATCAAGTGCTGCTTGTAAGTCTTGACAAGTTGATGCTTTTTCTTCGATAGACTCTTTTTTGACCACCGCATCAATGATCGAACGAAAGGCTTTCCCTCCTCCGATTGCTCCCCGCGGATGTCCGTGAATTCCCCCGCCTGCATTAATGACATGATCAAGTCCAAAATCTTTGATTAAGATCGGCACCATTCCCGGGTGAATGCCTGCTGAAGGAACAGGAAATGTTTGTTGAACTGTATCCTCTTTCACACATGCTTCGAAAATGCCCATGGCATCTTTTTTCGGAAGGGCGACTGATCCATAAGGAGAGGGAAAAAGACTTAAATCAGCGCCAGCATATCGATTTAATTTGCCTAAAAGAAGAGAATGCGAGAATCCATAGTCTGGAGAGGATGTCATTGCACCGCTCACTGCCGGATGTGCCATGATCGGCAATGGGATCTCTGGATCTTCAGCCAAGCTTTGCATGACATCAAGTCCATAGGCAAAAACGTTGAATAATAGCGCATCAGCCCCGAGTTCGGCTGCCTTTCTTGCTCGATCTTTCAAATCAAAAGTTCTACCAGTTAAATTAACAGCATAAAGCGTGCGATGTCCTGTCTCTTCATATGTTTCTTTTAATATCTTTTTTCCTTCCTTGATTCGATCTTCAAAAGGGGCTAATGGGCTTTCAAATAAAATCTCATCATCTTTGATGAAGTCTACTCCACCTAAAGCCTGTAAGCGGAGCTGTTCTTTTAAATCCTCCATATCACGACCGATCACGCCTTTAAATATACTCATCAATAGCGGCCGATCAAACACGCCTACTTTCTTTCGTATCCCCTCAATGCCAAATACCGGTCCTGGCAGACAGCTTTTAAACCTTTCCGAAAATTCGATATCGACGAGCTTTACTTTCCCATCCAGTGAAAGCTTTCCAAAAATCGTCGTCAACACCGCTGGTATATCAGCTGAAAAGTTCGCCTCAGGATAAGCAATGGTCACCTCTGATTGATACAGACCACCAATTGAGGGAGACTGTTCTTTTACGCTCACCACACGGCCTTTATGTTTTTTCAGCTGCTCCTTTTTGAGCTGCGGCAAGTCCGTCCATGACCCGACCGTTAACCCAAGTGCGATCTGCTCTGCTTTTCGGTCTATTTGTTCATCCTCTCGATGTGTTAGTACGTATGTTGCCAGTAGTTCACTCACTAGGAATCCCCTTTCGATTGCGTCCTGTATATGGTCAATAAAAAAACCTCTTTAAGTGCTTGATCAGCGCGTTAAAGAGGTTTCGTCTCATTCATCCGAATCTTATCTCTCAGCGCTTGCTGCAAGAATTAGCACCGTGCTTCATGGAAGTCGGTTGCCGGGCTTCATTGGGCTAGTCCCTCTGCCTACTCTTGATAAGAATATTCAATTTTCTTAAATATTGCCTGAATTATCGCACCATTTTTTTACGTTGTCAATGGCTTTTTTTCAAATAACTGCAAGGCAGCGATACGATCAGCTGCTTCCTTTAGCCGCTCCTCACTTGTTAAAAGTCCGACTCTGACGTAGCCTTCACCGTGAGCACCAAAGCCATTCCCGGGTGCAACAACAACATGTGCTTTTTCTAACAATACATCAGAAAAGGTTTCAGATGTATACCCTTCAGGCACCTTTAACCAAGCAAAAAACGAGCCCTTTGGCGCACTGACGTCCCAGCCAATCTCTTTGCATGCATCAATCCAAGTATTCCGTCTTTTTTCGTACCGATCATTTTGTAATTGAACACACGTTTGATCGCTTAAAAGTGCTTCTGCTGCTGCATCTTGAGTTGCTTTAAACAGTGACACAAACAGGTGATCCTGATAAAGCTCAATGGCTTCGATAACAGAGGCATTCCCTGCTGCAAAACCGACTCTCCAGCCAGCCATATTATACGTTTTGGACAATGTATAGATTTCAATACCCGTCTCTTTTGCTCCGTCTATTTGCAGGAAACTAAGGGGCTTTTCGCCGTCAAACCCTATGCCGCCATATGCAAAATCATGGACAACACACATCTTATTTTCACTCGCAAACGCAACAGTATCTTCAAAAAATGTCCGGGTTGCAGTCGCACCAGTTGGATTATTTGGATAATTTAAGTACATCAATTTTGCTTGATTCTTATCTTCCTCAGACAGTTGGTGGTAGTCAGGCAAAAAGTTATTTTGTTCAAGAAGAGGCATTGTGACCATGCGAGCTCCGGCAAGCACAGCGCCTGACCAGTAATCAGGATATCCTGGGTCTGGAACAAGCAGCGTATCACCTGGATTCAGTAAACATTGCGGCAATTCGACTAGTCCCGCTTTTCCTCCAAATAAGATGGCAATCTCTGTCTTTGGATCAAGCGTGACGCCATATTCTCTTTCATAAAAAGCAGCTGCGGCCTTTTTTAGTTTCGCTGTCCCGCGGAATGAGGAGTATTGATGATTTTCAGGTTTTGCTACCGCTTCCTGCATCGCTTTCACAATATGTGGAGGAGTGGGCTGATCAGGATTTCCTTGACCTAAATTAATCACATCTGCTCCTTCCTGCACTTTTTTCTGTACTTTTTGTACAAGCGACGCAAAAAATTGTTTCGGTAAATGTTTCAATACATCCGATTGCTGGAATTCCATTTTTTCACCTTCTATTCAAGTTACATGACAATACAATCACTGTAATGGATTGTTTTATGAATTGTAAAGCAATTTTGAAAAAAGATTGACATGTGAACTGCAGCTCTGATAATATCTAGAATTAAGAACTGCAAGCAGACATGAAACAATTACATATTGATTTCTCTTATCGAGAGTTGGGCGAGGGATTTGGCCTTTTGACCCCAACAGCAACCGACCGTTAATACCACTGTGAAGTGGGGCGCAGCAAGAACAGCGCCAAGACAATTCATTGTCTTATAGGGCACGGTGCTAATTCCATCAGACGTATGTGCTGAGAGATAAGAGAGGCTTCGAGCATACACGCCATCAAGCCTCTTTCTCTCAGGAGAAAGAGGCTTTTTTATATGATTTGGAGGGGAAGCAATTGGTTACACTTACGGCATCATATGAAGAATTAACAGAGAGTTCGGCAGTTGCATTAGCCATTAGACTTGGCTTGATTCAAGAGAGCAGTCATTTGACCTGTACTGAAATTGGCGACGGAAATTTAAATTACGTCTTTCATATTTATGATCACAAACAAGCAAAAGGACTGATTATCAAGCAGGCCCTTCCTTACGCAAAAGTCGTTGGAGAAAGCTGGCCGCTGACATTAGACCGTGCAAGAATTGAAAGTGCAGCACTCATCAAGCAGTCAGAGTATGCACCTCATCTCGTACCAGCCGTCTATTATTCGGATACAGCTCTTGCAGTGACGGCAATTGAGGATCTATCACACCTTGAAATCGTCAGAAAAGGGCTAATTGCCGGAAAACATTATCCGTATTTATCAGATCATGTCGGAGAATTTTTAGGCAAAACACTATTTTACACGTCTGACTTTGCCACAAATCCTAAAATCAAAAAACAATTCGTGAAGCAGTTTACGAACCCTGATCTTTGTGACATTACAGAGAAACTCGTCTTCACAGATCCTTTCTTTGACAGCGAAACGAATGACTTCGAAGAAGAATTAAGAGAAGAGGCACAAGCACTATGGGCTGATCTTGAACTGCAAGCAAAAGCAGCAGAATTGAAACGGATCTTCTTAACCTCTGCTGAAACACTGGTACATGGAGATCTTCATACAGGCAGTATTTTCGCAAACGAAACGGAAACGAAAATCATTGATCCAGAGTTCGCTTTTTACGGTCCTTTCGGATTCGATATCGGTCACTTTATTGCCAATCTGTTCATCAATGCTTTATCTCATGAGAATGAGCAGGATCAGCAGCACCTTTTTGATCATGTCGTCAATGTGTGGGCAACATTCAAAGAAGTGTTCACAAAAGCATGGAAAGAAGACAGTATTGAAGCGTTTAGTGTATCGGACAGCTTTTTAGAAACAACGTTTGACCGTATTTTAAAAGAAGCCACCGGCTTTGCTGGCTGTGAGCTTGTTCGCCGAACCATCGGTCTTGCGCATGCGGCTGATCTCGATGCGATTCCATCACATTCTAGAAGGCTTCAGCAGAAAAAAGCAGCACTTACACTAGGAAAAACATTGATCAAACAATATCATGCAGTGGAAACAGCGTCTGACCTCGTCGCATTATTCCAGCAAACTGTAAAGGAGTGACGAGTTTTGTCTAAAGAATTTGAAGTTCCCCGTTCCGTCGAATGGGAAGAAAACCGTATCAACATTTTGAATCAGCAAAAATTACCCGCTGAAACAGTGTTTGAGCATTTATATACAAAAGAAGATGTGTATGATGCCATTGTGACGCTAAAAGTGCGCGGAGCACCTGCTATTGGCATTACAGCGGCTTTTGGGCTTGCACTCAGTGCACAAGAGATTGATACAGAAGACATTGATCTCTTTAAGCGAGAAGTCGCTCGCCTGAAAGAATATTTAAACAGTGCTCGTCCAACCGCTGTGAACCTTGCCTGGGCATTAGACCGGCTTTATCAGCGCATTGAGCGTGCTGCTTCGGTGAATGCAGCCAAAACTGATCTTGTCCATGAAGCCATTCAAATTCAAATCGAAGATGAAGAAACATGCCGGCAAATCGGTCAAAATGCTCTTCAGCTCTTTAAATCTGGTGATCGAATTATGACCATTTGCAACGCAGGCTCCATTGCCACAAGCCGGTACGGAACAGCGCTTGCACCCTTTTATTTAGCGAAAAAGAAAAACCTCGATCTTCACATTTACGCATGTGAAACACGTCCTGTCCTTCAAGGCGCTCGTCTGACGACATGGGAATTAATGCAGGGCGGCGTAGATGTGACGCTTATCACGGATAATATGGCAGCCCATACGATGAAAGAAAAACAAATTTCTGCCGTTATTGTTGGTGCAGATCGAATCGCTAGAAACGGTGATACAGCAAATAAAATTGGAACGTTAAGTCTGGCTATTTTAGCTAAACACTTTCAAATTCCATTTTTTGTGGCAGCGCCTCTTTCGACCTTTGATGTGTCAACTCAGGATGGGTCAGATATTCCGATTGAAGAACGCGACCCGCAGGAAGTAAAGGAATTAAACGGCATCCAAATTGCGCCTCCTGACGTGCAGGTATTTAACCCTGCCTTTGATGTCACTCCTCATCACCTCATTTCCGGAATCATTACAGAAAAAGGCATTATCACTTCCAACTATACAGAAGAGATTGATGCACTATTCACCGAAAGCGTGTCACTTTAATCAAACAAAAGCGCGGGGTTCTTATCATTTAAGAGCACCGCGCTTTTTTGTTTCGTTCGTTTTTGCTAATATTTCTTTTTTCTGTTCTTCTGTCAACACGTTCATTTTGACACATAGTGATGTGACGGCGTACATTTTATCTTTCTTGCCCCATAACATGTTAGCTGCCTCCTTTTTCCCTAGACCAACTTTTTTAGCTTAATAAAAGGATATGTCGCTCACTAAACATTTGGAACAGGTCAATTCATTTATTTTTGAACAAATGGGATGCCTTCTAATTCTAACAGGATCGCTTTCATCCCTGTCTTCGTCCCTGCATAACCAGTCAGAGTCCTGTCTTTTCCAATGACCCGGTGACACGGGATAAAAATTGGCAATGCATTGCGCCTATTAGCTTGTCCAATGGCTCTGACAGCCTTTGGATTGCCGATCGCTTCTGCAATATCAGCATAGCTCTTTGATTCACCATACGGAATAGTAGAAAGTGCCTCCCACACTTGCTCTTGAAACGGAGAGCCTGCTTGCTTGAGCGGGAGATCGAACACTTTCCGATCGCCCTTAAAATATTCATCCAGCTGTTTTTTCGCTTCTTTTAATACAGGCGTGTCTTCTTGTTTAAAATGGTCTCTCTGTTCTTTGACCAAAAACGATTCATCATCAAACTTCACTTCAATGATGGCACCATCTTTCTCTAGTATGTATAATGCCCCGATTGGTGCGGTATAGACTGTATAATACACATTAAAGCTCCCCTTCTTGTTTCTGCTGCCGGAGTGGAAGCGTGAGATGGAACACTGTTCCGACCCCTTCTTCACTCTCTACTTCAATGGTTCCTTGATGCTCTTCAATAATTTTATAACTAACCATTAACCCAAGTCCAGTGCCTCTTTCTTTTGTTGTATAAAATGGTTCTCCGAGACGCTTTAGTTTATCCTCTGTCATGCCGCAGCCTTCATCACGAAGAGAAATCACAATGTGCTCCTCCCCCTTCCTTTGAATGCTCACGTAAACATTTCCTTTCTGAGGCATTACTTCAATCGCATTTTTTAAAATGTTAATAAAGACTTGCTTTAACTGATTTTGTTCACAGTAGATGAGCGGAATATCATCCAGCACATTTAAGTGCATTTGCACATTGCCAAGATTGGCCTGTGCGTGAAGAAGATCCATCGTGTCTTTGACAATTTGCACGACATTTTTTTCTTCATAAATGATGGCCTGCGGTTTCGCTAAAATCAAAAATTCTGTAATGATGGATTCGATTCTTTTTAGCTCTGATGTGATGACATTAAAATAGAGCGAATACTCCCCTTCAATGTTTCCTTTGAGCAGCTGAATGAAGCCTTTTAAAGCTGTCATTGGATTTCTAATTTCATGAGCAATTCCAGCGGCAAGCTCTCCGACAACATGAAGCGTATCCGATTTTCTTACCCGCTCCTCTAATTCCTTGCGTTCAGTCACATCTCTAAAGATGGCCAAATTCATGTTATGAATAATATTTCGTTTAAAAGAAAACTCCAAAATACGTTGATCTGGATGGTTCAGCACAAATGGAACTTCATTGTCCATCTCATCTAATGACATCGCCTGAGCTGGCTGCGCCAAATTTTCAATTTGATATGGTGCAAGGATATGAAAAAGGTTCATTTCCGTTAAGTGATCATCTTTGAGGCCAAGCAGTTCACTTGCGGAAGGATTCACATCAATAATCCGGTATTGATTATCGAAAAGAACAATGCCATCCATAGAGCCATTAAATACTTTACGGAATTTGAGCTCACTTTCTCGCAGCTCCTCTTCCATTCGCTTTCTGTCACTGACATTCCGTAAAATGGTTAAGTGCTGTCCTTCTAATACCGCATGCTTAGAGGTGAACTCAAGCTCTTTGAATTGGCCATTCGCCATTCTAAAGAGGAGTTCTTCTCTGATTTCAAGATTCCTTATATACCGTCTTCTTGTCGGCCGGTATCTGCGATCAGATTTGACTAGAAAATCCATGAGTTTCTTGCCAATCAGCTGATGCATCGGTAATTCGAAAATTCGGCAGGCTGATTCATTTGCCCTGACAATTTCTCCATCATCCGCCCAAATGATGATGGCATCCATCGCATTTTCGAATATTTCTCTAAAACGTTCTTCACTTTTTAGCAGCTTTTCTTCCATTAATCTTTTTTCTGTAATATCACGCATGATGGACATGTAAAAACCACTCATCACATTGGATGTGATGGTCAGTTCGAATAATTTGTGCTGCCCAGATTGAAGGGTAACAGGAAGTTCTCCCTTTGCTTTCCCTGTTTCTTTCAATGAAGTTAAGAGCTGCTGGAGCGCTGGAAGATTTTCTTCTTCAACAAATTCATTTAAGTAGCGGTCTGTTAAATCTGTTTTTTGAAGTTCAAAGCTCTGGCAAAAAGAGTGATTGGCGTCAATCATACAACCATCCTGATCAAAAATGACCATACCGTCAATCGCTCGATCAAATAAATCTTTAAACAGCTGCTCATTCATCGAGCGTTCTCGCTCTAATATTTTCTTTGAAGAAATATCACGCATGACGACAATATATTGTTGATTCACCACGTCGTGCTCTGCTGCAAATTCAATATATTTTGTCTCTCCATTTTCAAGTTGAATGGAGATCTCTCTTTTTAAAGTTCCTTTTCGAAAAAAAATCTCAAGTGAGCAGTCAATTTTGTTTTTCGGAATGCCGTATAGGAAATCTAGAACGGATTTATTGAGGAGGTCTTCTTTCGGTGTTTGGACAAGCCTGCATGTCGCTTCATTGGCTTGGATAATGTTGAGGTGCTGATCAAATATAAAAATGGCATCTAACGTCTTATTTAACAGCATTTTGTGCTGTATCAATTCATTTCGCAAATATTCGTTTTCTTTTTCTAATTTTCTGATATTTTTCGCACCATCGAGCGTTTCAGTCATTCTCTTACACTCCTTTTCCAGCCTCATTCCTCTACAATATTTCTACAAGATTTTCATTGTTCCTTCATTCGACTCATAAAAAAAGAGAACTTTTTACACGAGGCTTGCTTCATTTGTTTCATTTGGATGACACGATTGTATAACGATTCTCTTTTCTTACGCTTCTTTTACAACCGCTCTACAATTTCACATCAAATAGCGAAATGAGCCAATTTGTATTTTAAAATGGGGCAAATGAGGGAACAGTGCACTTAGAACGTTTATGTTCGAAATGAAGCAGGAAAGGTGATGTTATGACATCCACGAGAGACAGTTATTTTGATAATGCAAAATTTCTTCTGATTTTTCTAGTTGTTTTTGGTCATTTGTTACGGTCATTCATACATGATAATGACTGGATACTCTACTTATATAAATTTATTTATACATTCCATATGCCCGCTTTTATATTGGTGTCTGGCTTCTTTGCCAAAGGTTTTAGAAAACCAGGTTTTATGAAAAAAGTCGCTGTTAAGCTGATCATCCCATATTTGATTTTTCAGGTCATCTATTCTGTGTATTATTATTTCTTACAGGATCAAAGCATCTCTAACTTAAATCCGATTGATCCGCAATGGTCTTTATGGTTTTTAATCAGTTTATTCTTTTGGAACTTACTACTTATTCCTTTTTCAAAACTGCCATTCCACTGGGCAATGATCGTCAGTTTATCGATGGCGTTACTTGTCGGTTACGTGGACAGCATTAGCGATACACTCAGCCTATCTCGTACATTTGTCTTTTTGCCGATGTTTTTAGCTGGCTTTTATTTAAAAAAGCAGCACTTTGAATTTATCCGAACAAGCAAAGGGAAACTGACTGCACTTCTTGTACTGATGGCCGTGTTCATGTTTTGCTATTTTTATGAATTCGATTATTCCTTTTTATTTGGGTCACAGTCTTACGCTTCTCTTGGAGATGAAGGACTCATTGCAGCGATGAAACGAATGGTATGGTATTTACTTGCATTTGCTGCTACCTTTAGTTTCTTTGCATTAGTCCCAACACGCCGGTTCTTCTTTACCAAATGGGGCACAAGAACGCTTTATGTCTATTTACTTCATGGCTTTGTGATTAAGCTTTTAAGAACGACTTGGTTTGATGATTGGGCTCTAAATACGGCAAGTGTATTGATTCTATTGCTACTTACGGTCCTCTTAACCTTTACCCTATCTAGTACATTTGTTAAAACTGTTGCACAACCAGTCATCGAGCTCAAAATGACCAGTCTGATGCGAACCATTACTGGCAGACAAAACAGTTATATTAAATAGGAAAAACGATCCTGTGAGGATCGTTTTTTTCTATTTATTTTTTGTTTTTCTGTTCATTGTGACATTCATCGTTTTTTTTAGGCTTCATTAAAGTATCAATCCATTTACTGCTGTTTATATCTCCTAGCTCGCTGCCAAATTCCTCTTCCAAGATATCGGGGTTCATCGGTTTTTTATGGTCTTTCATGTCTTTACTTTTCACATGTTTTTTAGTCACGAGATGCTCCCCCCTGTTTACCTTGATGAGAATTTCGGTTCGCCTGGCGGTCTTCTGATTGCTCGTCAAATTGTGTTTGTCCTTGATCGTGTGCCATGCTTTCTGTAGGCGTCATATTATTCGTGAGTGCTTCATTTTTTGCTGTTTTTCTTTTCATCTGTCATCATTCCTTTTTAACATGTTTAGTTCTTCGCTCAATTGATCAAATAGCTCTTTCATTTGTTTGACTGTCACTGGTTTTTCCTCAGGCTTTAACTCATATCCAATTTGCCCATTCGCTTCTAGCGTTGCTTTTTTGAGACTGCTGATGTCTGTGATGCCCTGCTGCTTTAAGCGCATTTTGAATTGGTCCCTTGTCAGCCGCGTTTTTTTCAGCTTGTGATCAAGCATTTCTCCATCCTCTAAAATCACCACAGACTTCCCTGAAACCAACTTTTCAAAAAAATCAAATTGGATCGACAGCTTTTCCATAATCACAAGCGCCACAATAAAAATGGCGGCCGCATAAATGGTTTCAAGTAAATTATGCTCAATGAAGGGTTGGATAATAATCGATCCAATTGAAATCATGATGACTGTCTGTTGAACCGTTAATTGACTAATGGATTTAGGTCCTGCTATTCTCAGCAGCAAGGTACCAACGAGCAGCATTACAATTGCTTTCCATAACACATCCAGCACGTCTCTTTCACCTCTTACCTATAGATTGCGAACATCCCTTGTGATTTAGCCAGTTATATAATGGAAATAAAAAAACCAGCATTCAGTAGGAATGCTGGTCTGATTGTCGACAAAGAGTTAAAATGATCGTTATTTTAACTCTTTGTCTTCTTTTCAGCGTGATAGAAAGCCTTTGTAGCCCTAGGAAGGACGAGGACTGGCGCGGAGCGAATGTCACATTCGTGAGCACCAGCACGCAGGACTGACAAAGAATGCGAGGGTTTGTCTACACGCTGAAACCAGCATTCAGTAGGAATGCTGGTTAGCCGATGATCACACGCTCTTTCGGATAATGATAATTCGCTTCACTTTCCCGGCGGCCAATTAAATACAAGAAGCTTGGAATTCCAATCCGTCCTATAAACATGACGACCATAATAATACACTTACCAAATACGGACAAGTCAGACGTAATTCCGAGCGACAGTCCTGTTGTTCCGAAGGCAGAACAAACTTCAAATAAAGTTTCAAGAAGTGTATGATGGTCTGATAAAGTTAACAGAAACGTAGCACCAAACACTAAAATAAAGGCCATCATCGTCACCATGAGGGATTTATTAATATCCGCTTGATGAAGCTCTCTTTTAAAGATTTTAATGGACTTATTTCCTCTCGCAAAATGAAACAAAGCAAGTAAATTAAGGGCAAACGTGGTTGTCCGAATTCCGCCCCCTACCGAACTTGGAGATGCCCCGATAAACATCAGCAAACATAAAAATAACAGTGTCGGCTCTGTCAATTGCGTAATATCTAATGTCGAAAGCCCGCCACTTCTAGTAGCTGTTGATTGAAACAAAGAATAAAACAAGATTTCATGCCAGCTCTTCCCTAGAAAAGTGAAGCGGGCTTCAAGTGCATAAATCCCAATTGCCCCAACGACAACAAGAAGGCCAAACGTGATCGTGGTAATTTTCGTAAACAATGAAAACGATGCATGTTTTCGGTCTTGATTGAATAAATAATCCTTTACTTCGACAAGTACCGGAAAGCCAATAGCGCCAAAAATGATGAGCAGCATCGTAATAAATTGGACGAAATAGTCATCTTTATAAGGAATTAACGAATTTCCAGTAATATCAAATCCTCCATTGGTTGTGGCACTGATACTAGAGAAAAATCCGTGTAAAAAAGCACCTTGCACATCGTAATACTTTAGAAAATACATACTTAAAATCAGACCGCCTACAAACTCAATCAGTAAGATTAAATATAAGACCTGCTTCATGAGTTTTACAATTCCTGATAAGTTGCTCTGGTTTTGGTCTGCCATAATTAATTTTCTTTCTTTAATGCCGATCCTTTTTCGCATAACCAGCCAGACGAATGTACCAAGCGTCATAATGCCGATACCACCGATTTGCAAAACAAATGCAAGGATCCACATCCCGGTCACACTAAATGTTTGTGACGTATCGACAACAGTCAGACCCGTGACACTGACAGCACTCACAGCTGTAAACAGCGCATCAATAAATGTCCATTTGACTCCTTCTTGGTGAGCCACTGGCAGACTGAGTAGAATGAACGACACGGTCACAGCAAGAAAATAGTAAAGGGCAATCAGCTGAAAAGCCGACAGCCGGTCAATTAGTTTTTTCATTGGATTCATGGTTATTCCTTCTTTTATCTTTCTTTTCGAATACTTTATCATTTTAATGAAAAGAGAGAAGATTTTAAAGGTATTTTGTGCTTTATTTACTTTTTCATCAAAAAGAAAAAGACATCCTTACGCAGAATGTCTTTTGATCTTTCTTATTTTGCTTCTAGTCTTCTAATTCTTTCGTTTAAATCAGGGTGTGTTGAGAAAAGAGAAGCTTTTCTTTTACCACTGATTTTCAGTGTAGCAACAGCTGCTTGATCATCATCTTTGATTCTTGATGTATACGCCTCTAGTGAACGAAGCGCATGAATCATTTTATCTTTTCCTGCAAGGTCCGCACCGCCGCGGTCTGCATGGAATTCACGATGTCTAGAATATGCAAACACGACAAGGCTTCCTAAGATAGAGAAAATAATTTGGAAGACGATCACAGCGATAAAGTGAACAACTGGGACAAGCTCTTCACGTGGAACGAAACGACTTGCGATCCATGCCGCAATTCTTGAAAGGAAGACAACAAACGTGTTGACGATCCCTTGGAGTAACGTCATTGTAACCATGTCACCGTTCGCTACGTGAGCGACTTCGTGAGCGATAACCCCTTCAACTGCTGCATCATCCATTTCATGAAGCAATCCAGTTGATACGGCAACAAGCGATCTTCTTTTAGAAGGACCTGTCGCAAATGCATTTACTTCAGATGATTGGTAAATACCGACCTCAGGCATTTTAGAAAGGCCTGCTGCTCTTGATAGTCTGTGAACGCGGTCAACAAGCTGCTGCTCATCATATGTTAATGAATCCTTTTCTGGATTTAACACACGCACACCCATCATCATTTTTGCCATCCAGCGAGACATCGCTAGTGACATAAACGAGCCTACAAAACCAACAACTGCACTGAATACAAGAAGATAAAGGATATTAAGTCTTCCGTCTGCTCCTATATAAGAACCAACACCAGTTGCTGCACTAATAACCGATAGGACAATACCAATCGTAGTGATAACAAGAATGTTCGTTAATATAAACAGAAATATTCTTTTACCCATACATAACCTCCGCTGTCATATTAAGTTCATTTGAACTTATTAATAAAATTATAAAAATAAACGTCTCAAATTGCAAGGAAAAAGGAATCGTTTTCTATGTTTATCATACTGGCTAAAACCTCGTCATTTCAATGATTACGCTACTTGCATCCGCAAACAAGTGAACAAATTGTGACGCACCGGTCCTATTTTAGTTTATTTTGCATTTTCATTAAAAAGAGATTATGATGTTGAATTAGATCAATAATCACGTTTTTGACGTACAAAATGAGGTGGAACATGGTGACTTTTAAATTAACGAGAATTGACATGACGAGACTTCTGTATTCTCTAAAAGGCGAGGGAGATCTGACTCCGCTTCAGCTTTTGAATTTATCTGTAAAAAGCGATAAGGAACATGAATATGATGAATTAAGAATCCCTTCGTTTTTTGAAAAACTCGAACGGCGGAAGCAAAAATCAGAGCACGGGCTTTCAACGAACGAAATCGTTGAGCTTGGCAACTTGTGTGAACTGACTTCTCTTAAATCGACAGCCATTCAAAACTGGATCAAGCGCGATATTAAAGATATGATCGGCCATCCAGAGCTTGGCAAGAAGTACTCCATTGATCAAGTCGTTATTTTATTAATTGTCCGGGATTTAAAATCAGTATTTGATTTTGATTCTATTCGTACGATCTTATCTGCCTTATTTAATACGATCACAGATCGAACGGATGATATTATCAGCCCCATCCGTTTTTATGAAGCATATGCGCACGTCCTTGATTTTATTTATCACCATACACATTTTCCATTAAAGGAAACAAATTTACGAGAAATGACAGAAGAACAGACGGACAAGCTCCACGAAGAGTTCACAGAATTGACGAAGCCGCAATGGCATTTGATTAAAGGCATTATCAGTTCTACCGTGTTCTCCGTTTTCACTTCTCACTTGCAAAGCACAGCGCAAGAAATGATGTTGAATACGCTTCAGCTGAAAAAGGCTTAAAACTGAGCCCGAGGTGACCTTCATCACCTCGGCTTTTTTGTGCAGCAATTGCCAGCATAATTGCAGGCTGTTTTTTTCAAAATAAGAAGGCGCAACAAACATGAGGTGAAAGGAGGAATATGTGATGGCAAATCGAAATCAACTTCTTGTTCCTGGAGTAGAACAAGCTTTAGATCAATTTAAATACGAGATCGCTCAAGAATTTGGCGTGAATCTCGGTTCAGATACAGTCGCACGTTCAAACGGTTCTGTTGGCGGCGAGATGACAAAAAGACTCGTACAGCAGGCGCAATCTCAAATGGGCCATTCAACTAAATAAAGACATGGTTAAATACGCCGGATCTATTCTGGCGTTTTTTTACTGTTCATATGTAGGTTCATCCCGGTTTTCACGGTATGAGGGCGGTGTGTTTTTTCCTTTTTGTTTGACGCCATTTCTGTTACGTTCGCCGTACGGACGATTCTGACCACTGTCGTTTTTTTTTACATGCTTTTCAGTATCACCACGTGATGTGCCGTTTGGATGTTTTTTTTCATTTGGATCAGTCGAGTGATTTTTTTTTTGCTCTTTGTCTTTTTCAAAAGAGCGATCCTTTTCTTCTTTTCCCTTTTTCTCTTTGTTGTCAAAATTAGGGCTTGTTTGGTGAGGCTTTTGAACAGCTCCTTGCTCTTCCCTCTCAACTTCCTTCTGCTCTTTGTCTTCGCCTTCAGGAGCTTCTTTATCAGGCTGCATCTCATCGCTATCGTCTGTCTTGATGTCTTCTTTTTTGTCTTCGTCTTTTTGATCTTCATCAGCATTTTTCGGCTCTTCTTCTTTGACAGCCTCGTCATCTGCTGGATCTTCATCTTCTTTTTTAACGTCCTCTTGTTCGTTGTCTTGCATTTCTTGATTTCTAATATAAGTTCCTGTTGAAATGCCTGCTTTTTGTGCCTTTTCTCTTGTTTCCAGGTCACCTTCCACAGTTTCCAGCTTATAATTGCGCTTTTGATATTCCCCCGAGATGGTGCTGATTTTACTTTTTACGTTTGTTTTGTATGTATGATCCTGCTTGTTTTCATAAACAGTTGAAATATAAATGCTTTTAGAGTCGTTCACGTATCCTTTTTTATCACAATCATCGATGATTTCCTGCACGACTTTGGTCATGTCGTTTTTTTCTAAATCTTTCATACTGGCCAGTACTTGCTTCGCATCTTTATTCAGCGGAGTGACACCGATCACTTGATAATTGTGATCGAGTTTCAGCTCAAAACTTGGGTTAATGTCAATCGTCATATATGCATATGCTTTTTGACTTGAGAAAGATGGCATCATAGTGAAGATCACGACAATAATTGCTGCAATTGATAGAATTCCTGCATTTAACGGACGTAAACGAAGCAGGTCAAAAAAACCGGCTCTTTTTCTTTCGAGACGTGATTCATTCGGAAACGTCACTTCTTGACCGATTTCATAGTCTTGCTGTTCATACTTTGTCCGCAGAAATTGTCCATCAGGGGTCAGCAGTGTGACATATTTTTTGTTTTTCTCTACTATAATGCCTCTTCTCATGAATTAAGCACCCCTTTAAGGTAATCTTTCAAATACACATAATCACCTGTCATAATGATCGCCATCGCAATAATATATTTTCTATTTCTCTCAATCGTTTTGCGGCTGACTTCCACTAGCTTTTCCAGCTGTTTGACTGGCAATTGTTTTTTCTGAAATAAAATGGTTCTCAGTTCATCGTGCTTAACGAGTGTATGGGCCACTTTAATGGCATTTTGTCTCGCATCCGCATGCTTTGGTGAATGCTCAAGCAGTTCTTGAAACGTAAGACCATATACTTTCAATCGTTCTTTAAAATGTTCAATCTCTTCTCTTCTATGTTCTTGTTCAATTAAACGCCTATATTCATTTGCAGAAAGCTCTGCTTCAATCATGCTTTGCGAGTACTCGCCATTCTCACTTTCTTGAAGGTCCATTTGAACCGTTGGCGCGTTTCTTGCTTCTTTTCGAATATAGTCGATTACTTTTCTTTTAATAATTAACTCCGCAAATGCAAGGAGTGAGTTGCCTTTTTCGGCAGAGTATTTTTCTATCGCTTCATTAAAGGCAATTAAGCCTACGCTAAATTCATCATCTTTTTCATCTATATATCGTTTACAAACGGATGAAACCGTCTTAGCGACAAATGGTTTGTATTGCTCTATTAATGCATTTTGCAGCTCGGTATCACCCTGTTGGATGTTGATTGCCGACTGCTCTAATGTTTGCTTTTTCTTTCCCTTTTTAAACAAAAGGCTAAGCAATGGTTTCACCTCAGTTCTCCCTATATTACTCATTTATGATAGCTAATTTATGAGGGAAGCGCAAAGGAAGAAATGAGGAATTCATTTCCTGTTACTCAATTGTGACATGTATTTCTTTATCTACTTTACAACGTTTCGTTTAAAAGCAAAGAAATAAGGGGGTATCCCCCCCTTTTTTGTAATATACGTGTTATGAAAATGAAATGATATTTCTTTCAAAAAACCTACTCTTCCAGCCGAATCTCTTGTTTTTCCTCGTTTTGCTGGCCGCCTTTTCTTGATGGACTTGATAAAAACCAGCCAAATGCTGCAATCGCGAGAAGGACCGTCCAGAAAATGATTTTCCATAATGTTGAATGAATGAAATGAGAGGACACGATCCCAATGGCTGGATGAGAAAGTGTATAGAGCGTCAGCTTCACGCCAACCCATCCGACAATGACAAATGCTGCTGTTTCTAGGCTTGGTCTCGTTTTAAGCAGTTTCACAAATACAGTCGCCGCAAACCTCATGATCACTAGACCAATGATACCGCCTAATAGAATGACAATAAATTGACCGCCATCAAGCCCGCCAATTTGCGGAAGATTTGTTGCTGGCAAAGTCACAGCTAATGCAACGGCTGCTAAAATAGAATCTACTGCAAATGCAATGTCAGCAAGCTCAACTTTCACGACGGTTGCCCAAAAGCCGCTTTGTTTCATGTTTGTGTCTGCTTCCTTTTTCTTAAATACGTGCGATTTTAAAATATGGTGAATCGAAATATATAGAAGATAAATTGCGCCAATGGCTTGAACTTGCCACACATCTACTAAAAACGAAATAAGAAAAAGAGAACCAAATCGCATGACAAATGCTCCCGCAAGTCCGTAAAACAATGCCTTTTTTCTTTGTTTTTCAGGAAGGTGTTTGACCATTACAGCCATAACCAGCGCATTATCAGCTGCTAAAATGCCTTCCAATCCAATCAATACGAGAAGAACCCACCCGTACTCTAAAATAATTGCTGCATCCATCATCATTCCTCCTTATTTTTTATCTATTGTCCCACAACAGACAAAGGCTTATGAATGCAAAAAAGACCTTTGCCTGTAATGGCAAAGGTCTTGCTAGACATGTGATATGTAAATCATGCCAACAAAGCCGATGGAATGAGGTTCCATGTAATGACGACTTTGTTTCCGGTGATAACCGGACGCTACTCCCCTTTGGTGGGATTAAGAATATTTAGATTACTTATATCATAATCAACAGACCCCGGATTGTCAACAGGTGACTTTTCATCTTCACCCACTGATTAAACCGTTGGTGTTTCTGTTTTTCTTTTTCTTCGTTTGAGCCACACGTAGACAACAAACAACAAGAGCACACCAATACCAATCGGCAATACATATGGTTCTAAAATGGTTCCAACCTCTTGCCAGTTCTCTCCAAGAACAAATCCTAAATACACGTACACAAATGTAATCGGCGTAATCGCCAAAAACGTATACAGGCAAAAAACCCACACATTCATCTTCGCAATCCCGCACGGAATGGAAATAAGGGTTCTGACCCCTGGAATAAACCGGCCGCTAAACGCAACAAATCCGCCATGCTTTTCAAAAAAGGCATCCGATTTATCAAGTGACTCAGGTTTCACAAAGAAATACTTCCCATATTTATTTAAAAAGGGTCTCCCTCCATAACGCCCTAACCAGTACAAGGTCAAGGGGCCTGCCACACCGCCAATAGAACCGGCAGCCACAACACCAATGAAGGCCATGTCCCCTTTTGAAACCCAGTAACCTGCAAGAGGCAACACCACTTCAGCAGGAACAAATTCAATGCATAATGCAAGAAAGATGCCGAAGTACGACAAATTCTTAAAGGCATCAGCTAATGAAATAATAAAATCTTCGATGTTTATCAATCCCTTTCACACATAATCAGTTTGACAGGCTATGCTTGCAAATCGTACCGTGCCACCTATTAAACGAATAAAAAACCAAAAATGATTCACTTTTCTTCGTTTTTTTACATTAAATTTGATTTTACTATAAAAAATGTTCAAAAAAAATGCTGAATGCCCTTTTTAAGTAAAGGAAAAGTGAACACAGGCGCCACTTGATCCGATATATTAAGTATATGTCTGTTTTTAGATACAGGAGGTTTTCTTACATGACACATTTAACAGGAAGCTACAACGGATGGCTTGTCTTTCTGTCAGTCGCTGTCGCCGCTGTCGCCTCCTACTCAGCTCTTCAATTAGCCAGCCGGGTGATCCAGTCGAGCGGCGCAAAGAAAAGAGTATGGTTGATCATTGGTGCGATGATCATGGGGATGGGAATATGGTCAATGCACTTTATTGGCATGATGGCGTTTCATCTACGCTCTGGTATCACATATGAAACACCCTTACTCATTTTATCGATTTTGGCCTCTTTTATCGGTTCTTTCATTGCTTTTTCAATATGTATTCAGCAGCAACTTTCCACAAGACGACTTTTGATTAGTTCGATCACGATGGGTTCAGCTATTTGCAGCATGCACTACCTCGGATTGGAATCAATGGCCAATGTCACCATCAGCTATGACCCTGTTCTCTTTTTTCTTTCGTTTTTTATTGGTGCGCTCGCTTCATTCTTTTCATTACACCTTTTTTTCCGGCTCCATCGCTCTGAGAAAAGGCGGGAGGATCAGCTGTTAAAAATAGCGGGTGCACTGATGATGGGCGGTGCTATTGCGGGCATGCATTACACTGGCATGGCGTCTTCGACGATGTTTTTTCATTCAGATGGTCAGGTCGCTACGGGTGGTTCTCTTGAAATGTCACCATTTAGCCTGTCCATTTTCATCGGCCTGATGACGCTTATCGTCCAATCACTCATGATTTTCGGCGCCTATATTGATCAACGGATTATGTCACAATCAGATCAGCTAAAAGAAAATGAACAGCGGTTCCAATCACTGATCAAACATAATATAGATGGTATTATCGTGTTATCTGTTGATCGAAAAGTGATATCGGCGAATGACCCAGGCAAACACATTTTGAAAATGTGCAATTCCTGGATTGGTGATGATGTGAGTCAATACGTCATGCCGACTGAGATGTGGGAAGACTTTATTTATCAATCAAAAAAAGCAATTACGCGTGAAGCAGAACTGAAAGCAGCAGATCGTTTTTATTATTATCATGTTACATACATACCCGTACACGTCAACCATACACTTGACAGCATTTATCTCGTTTTAAAGGATTTAACCCAGCAGAAGATTGCTGAAAAAGAAATTCATGTGATGGCACATTATGATGCATTAACTGAACTTCCGAACCGTCGTCACGGAATTAATCATTTAAATGATGTTTTATCCGCTCAAGAAGAGACAAAAACGTCAACGGCAGTTCTTTTTCTTGATTTAAATCGGTTTAAAATTATTAATGATGCCCTTGGTCATAACATAGGCGATCTGCTGTTGAAAGCCGCCGCAAACAGATTAACCAAATGTTTGCCTGACAATGGCTTTATTGCAAGAATTGGCGGGGATGAATTTTTAATGATCTTTCCTCACCTGGAGCATGGTACACATAAAATTGAACAGCTTTCGAAAAACATCATTCGCCAATTTGAACGACCTTTTTTCATTCAAAACCATCAGCTCATTACATCCATTAGTATTGGAATCGCCATCTCTCCGCAAAACGGAAAGAATGGCATGGAATTGATGAGAAAAGCAGATATGGCCATGTACTTATCAAAGAAACATAAACAAAGCCGCTATGAATTCTTTACTGAATCTATGGAGAGATTGAGTGAGGACAGACTTAATCGCGAACTGGAGCTACGAGATGCCATTCAAAGAAAGCAGTTTGTGCTTCATTATCAGCCGCAAATCAGCGCCAAAACAAGACAAATGACAGGTGTTGAAGCCCTTTTAAGAATGAAAGCACCAGACGGTTCTCTAAAATCACCAGAGGCTTTCATTGAACTTGCTGAAGAATCGGGCCTGATTATCGATATTGGAAGGTGGGTCATTGACACGGCATGTCAGCAGGCAAAATTGTGGTATGACAAGCAATTGAAAATCCCTGTAGCGGTCAATTTATCTGCTAAGCAGTTTAACTCTGAAGACTTAATTGATTTGATCAAACTAACGCTAAAAAAATACGACCTTCAACCATCACTTCTTGAGCTTGAAGTGACAGAAAGCATGACAATGGATAACATCAAGCAGTCAAAACAAGTACTGACATCTCTAAAACAACTTGGCGTCCGTATTAGTATTGATGATTTTGGTACAGGCCATAGCTCTTTAAGCTATTTGAAGGATTTGCCGATTCACCGTCTGAAAATTGATAAATCATTTATCGAGGATATTTTGAGTGATTCAAAGTCTGAGCAAATCACAGGGGCTATTATTGCAATGGGGCACCAGCTATCTCTAGAAGTCATTGCTGAAGGTGTTGAAACTTTTGCACAAGCACAACTTTTATCTGCGCAGGGCTGTGACGATCTACAAGGCTTTTATTATGCCAAGCCACTTCCAGCTAGTGATATTGAAAAATTTATCGCCTATCCTGCTCATCAGCTGGATACATAAAAAAGGTGCCAACCATGGCACCTTTCAGCGTGTAGACAAACCCTCGCATTCTTTGTCAGTCCTGCGTGCTGGTGCTCACGAATGACAAATTCGCTCCGCGCCAGTACTCGTCCTTCCTCGGACTGCAAAGGTTTTCTATCACGCTGGGCTGAAAAGAAGACAAAGGGCTAAAATCAAGTTCATTTTAGCCCTTTGTCAACAATCTAAAAGGTGCCAACCATGGCACCTTTTCGTTTTATCTAAATAACAAATGCTGACTGTGAATACCTGCTTTTTTCAGCAGACTAATTAATTGCTCCTGTTCTTCACGCGAAAGACCAGAAAACGCCCGCGCAATTCGAAGAGAATGGATTGGATAAATTTTATCCAGATAACTGCGCCCTTTATCCGTTAAATGGGCATAAACTGACCGCTTATCCTTTGGGTCCTGTTCTCTTTCAATGAAACCATTTCGTTCTAACTTGTCAATTACGTACGTCACATTCCCGCTGACAAGCAGGAGTCTTGAGCCGATTTGCTGAAGTTTTTGAGCACCTCTCGTATACAGTAATTCGAGAACGGCAAATTCAGTTGGATTGAATCCATGCTCCTTGCTGTCTCTAATACTGTGTTCGGAAACGCTTTTAAATGCCCTTGCAAAAACTTTGTAAAGCGTCATTGAACGTTCTACTTCTTCTTCATTAAACGATAGTCTCATCACATATCTACCTCTTATAATATTTTTTTAACTTCAAGGCTTTCTTGCGGTGCAGTTGGAGCCTTTCGTAAAAAATAGAAGTACGTTTTTGAAAACCCTTTCAACCACATAAGTGACTCCATTCGTGTTATGTATAAGATTTCGATATAAACTTTTAAAATCCTTCTTATTTTTCACAATCATCTCGAAAAAAAGCTTTTCCAGCAAACCATCATGTTACGACAAATTTTAACATAATCTGTAAAGGCTCTATATTTTCTTACATTTGATTCGTCAAATTTCTACAAAATTCAATATTGCTATAATATTAAACACACAAAAAAAGAACCCTTCATGTGACAGTGCACATGATAAGGGATGTTAAAGATAGCGATCGGTTTTGTTGAAAAAGAAATGATACTCTTTTTTTAAGTCACTAATTGTCATGTTCTTGGTCATATCAGGGCTATACACCCCAAGTGAGCAAAGCTGCTTCGTATAATAATGTCTTTCTTTCGCTAAAGCTTCTTTTAATATACGCCGCACGACATCTCCCCTCCTATCAATGGATATGGATCGGGTGCTTATGAGGACTTTTTATACAAATCATTTTGTACGGCTCTAAGAAGAGCATGTGCATTCTGACCCGCAACCTGCATGAACTGCTCCAGCAGTTCATCCCTCTTCACATCTAATGCGATGATTTCTTTTGCCATACGGATGATCTGTGTTTTCTCCATCAAGTGCGCCCCCTCCTTATTTTTTCTTTTTCTTATCATATATTCACGTGATATGATTTGCACTTTATATGTTAATTTTCCTTCCATTGTTTTTCGTTTTTTTCATTTTTGTGTTATATTATCTAACAAACGTTAGGTTTTTTTACTGACTGTTGGATATAATATGAAGAAAAGACTTGCAGGGGTGAGGATATGACGCAGGAAGATGTATCTTATAAAGATAAAAAAGTCATTTCAATCGGGATTGTCAGTGAATTAACAGGACTTTCCGTCAGGCAAATCCGATATTATGAGGAACGGAAACTCATCTACCCCCAGCGCTCAACAAGAGGCACACGGAAATATTCTTTTTCTGATGTAGAACGTTTAATGGATATCGCCAATAAACGGGAAGATGGTGTGCAGACAGCGGAGATTTTGAAAGACATGAAGAAAAAAGAACAGGCATTAAAAAGCGGACAATATAAGAAAAAGATGCTGGAAGGTCAAATTAACGCGCACTTCCGGTACAAGAATCGATGAACTAAATAACAATCGCTTACTCAGCAAAATAGACTTAGTATCTGATCGTCCTGAATATGAAACGATGAAAGCACAAACCGATTCTTGCTGAAGAGTTTATTTCAGGTAGTGAAAGCAAATGCGTTACAGCTCATCTGAATCATTGAAGCAACAAAACGAGGCAGCAATTGCAGCCTCGTTATTAGCTAAAACAACCATTCAACTATTTATCACCTAAGATACTTGATCTTTAACGATTTAGTTTTTCAAATTTGTTCAGGAATCGAAACAGTTCGTTCATTGAGCACATTCCCCGTGTTTAGCGTCGTTTTGGGTTCTATTAAGAGCAAGTGAACTTCTTCTTCAGCAATTGGCTGATGTTCAACTCCTTTTGGAATCACAAGAAATTCTCCTTCATTAAGCGTTATTTCCCTATCCCTAAAACGGATGACTAGGTTGCCTTTCCACACAAAGAACATTTCATCCTCATCATCATGGTGATGCCAAATGAATTCACCCTTAATTTTCACCATTTTCATGTATGAGTCATTCAACTCTCCACCTATTCTAGGATTCCAATAATCATTTATTTGCGAAAATTTTTCTTCGATATTTACCTTTGAAATCAATCGATTCCCCTCCTTATTAAATGGAAACGTTTAATTGCCACAGCTAAGAAAATCTCATTTTCTCCTCTCAATCAGATAAAAGGGACGCAATGAGCATCAACCTCTTCTATCATTTAGTTTACATACTTCATTGGATCACGTAAAATCAAAAAATAGCATATAGATCATCACAATTTATGATGCAAAAAAGGAGAGTTAGTTTGGATATTAAATCTTTGGAAGTATTTAAAGCCGTTGCCATTGAACAAAGCATCACAAAAGCTGCTCAAAAATTAAATTATGTGCAGTCCAATGTCACCGCAAGAATCCAACGTCTTGAACAAGAGTTAGGTGTACCTCTTCTCTATCGATATCATAAGAAAATATCTTTAACGCCTGCAGGACGTGAACTACTGCCCTATGTAAATAAATTGCTATATGATTACGAAGAAGCGATAGAAGCAGTAAAGCTTTCCTCTACTCCGCGAGGATCTTTACACATTGGATCTATAGAGTCCACCGCATCTACAAGATTGCCCAGCATTTTCACAGAATATCACAAAAAATTTCCACAAGTAGAATTGAGCTTGTATATGGCACCTACAGTCGACCAAGTTAGCGCTATCCTCAACTACAAAGTAGACGGGGCCTTGGTAGATGGGCCAATTCTTCATCCAGAAATCATCGAGTATCCTGTATTGGAAGAATCCCTCGTTCTCATTACAAGCTACTCCACGGAGCAATTCCAGGTAGAATCTATTTTACATGAGCCGTTGCTCTCGTCATTCGCCCATTGTATTTATTTAGGACGATGGCAAAAGTGGCTAGAGAACAACGGCTATCCTCCTATGAAGGTCATGGAATATGGTACGTTAGAGGGCGTCCTTAAATGTGTTGAAAGCGGGCTGGGAGTGACTATATTACCAAAATCTATGGTTGAATCTCGGGGGGAAGGCAAATTTACCTGTCATCCATTACCAGAACCACATCGAATCGTGCCCACTGTGTTGATCAGGCGACGTGATTCGTACATGACCAGTGCTCTGTCACAATTTATGGAGTTAATAGGCATTACGAATATGTGATCTGAGACAAATCATTGTTTTCATTAATAAGATCATGTGTGATAAAAAAAGAGGATAGATAGAGCGACATTCTTTCAGCTCTTCTATCCTTTTACATTATCTCAACTTATGCCTGATTTATCATAAAGCATATGAACGATACTTTTTATTTAGATGAAGCGTCAGTTCCTTCAACAACCCCTACAAAGTCAATTCGTACGCCGCCTTTTTCAGGATCTTCTTTCACCCGAAAGGCAAGCGCCTTTTTTTCTCCAGTGTTTGCATCTTTATAATTTGCATGAAAGACGTGGATGCTGGCTTCTTCCATTTGAAAATCTTCATAAGAAAGCGTCTCAATTCCCCATTCCTTTTTCGATTTAAGAATGTCATTTGGGCTTGGGACTGCGCCTTCGACATAGACATTGTCCATTTTTCGTTTATTTCCTTCAGTTATCGCTTCAAGCATATGCTCTGATGCCACCAGTCTTCTGTCTTTCCCCTCGTCTTCTCTTGAACATGCACTTAGCAAAACAATGCACATGAAAATGAATAAAAACTTCTTCATTTTTCTCTCCCACCTTCTCCTTAAAATGTAAAGGATGGAAGCGCTATATGCAATCTTTATTCAAAAAAGACTGTAAAACGTTACATTTTACAGTCTTTTGACTACATCAGTGTATGAAGAAATGCTGTTGCAATTCCAAAATAGATGAGTAAGGATAAAATATCATTCAATGTTGTGATCAGTGGTCCAGATGCAATGGCTGGGTCCACGTTTAATCTGTGTAAAATAATCGGCACGACCGTACCTGCCATTGTCCCAATAATCAGTGTTGCAAGAAGCGAGGAACCAACAACAAAACCTAAAATCATATTGCCCTGCCATACCATGGCAACGACCGTAATAATGATTGAACAAACAATCCCAATATAAATACTTGTTCTCAGCTCTCTGAAAATCAAGCGCATAATGGTTTTTTTCGTTAATTCTTCTTTTGACAATCCTCTAATGACAACCGCTAGAGACTGTGTCCCTGTATTCCCTGTCATACCTGCAATCATCGGCATGAAGAACGCTAAAGCAACGACTTGTTGCAAAGTATCTTCAAAATAATTCAAGATACTGCCTGAAATCAGCCCAATGAATAAGAGTAAAATAAGCCACGGAAGACGGCGGTATGCCGCCACAAATGCCGGTGTGTCGAACGTGATATCTTTACCAGAGGCAGCAAACTTTTCATAGTCTTCTCCTGCCTCTTGAATCACAACATCAATGATATCATCGACTGTCACAATTCCGACTAGGACATTGTTCTCTTCTACAACAGGGATGGCAAGGAAATCATATCGTTCAATGAGCTTTGCGATTTCTTCCTGGTCTTGAAAGGCACCAACGGCAATGACTCTTGTAAACATAAGATCCTGCACTTTTTCATCTGGCTCACCTAAAATAAGATCCCTGTATGAGAGTACCCCTACAAGCTGTTTTTGATCATTTATGACATATAAGTAGTTGATCGATTCGGCAATTTCAGCAAAGCTTTTCAGCTTCACCACGGCATCCTGAACCGTATAATGCTGCGGAATCCAAACGTACCGATTGGTCATGATCCGACCTGCTGTCTCAGCAGGATAATTCATGAGAAGCTGGACGGCCTTGGATTCCTCTGCTTCCATGTTAGATAAAAGCTGATCCTTCAGCTCATCCTCCATCTCATCAAACAAGTTGGCTAGATCATCGTTATCCATTTTGTTTGTGACGAAGGTGGCTTTGTCTTTCCCTACTTTTTCAAGAACAATCTCTTGATATTCCCGCTCCAGTTCACCCATCATTTCCGTCACGTCATCGACTGTTAAAAAGCTGAGAAAGCGGCCGCGGTGTTTTTCTGGAAGCTCCTTGAATAAGTAGGCCATATCATAAGGCTGAAGTTCTTCCATAATGTTTTTAAATTCTTTACGTTTTCCATCTCTTAGTAAAATAATGATGCGTAAAATGAGTTCATCGTACGTAATGTTCTGTATCATCGCTGTTACCTCCCCAAAATCAGGAGATACCCGAATCCCTTAGATTGTGCGGGGGTCAGGATCTCCTCTATCTGATGCGTCAATCTGATCTTTTGACATACTCTCTATGTGTCTCGAATCGGGATGATCCATCCCCACACCTCCTTTTCTCATAAAAAAGCACCTTCAACCGAATGAAGGCGCTTTGTAAGCATGACAAATAAACACTTGCTCCTTCAATCGTAGAGCTTTAGCACTGTATGGCATAGGATTAATCCAGCTGCATTAAAAATCACCTTATGTCGATGATTCCTGTTGACCCATTGGCGTCTTTGGACATTTTTGGGCAGCAGCGTATCTCCATACAGGAGCCTCACCTAACGAAGTCTCATATTGTTGACACACTGAGATTACAGAAAAAGCGCAATGATGTCAATAAGCAAGATGCCAAGTTTCCTGATGTATTCGCTTTCTTTTCAAAAAAAGAGCGATCGACAAGTTGACCATCGCCCTTTCATGTCTTTTATTCTTCTTCCGGCTGATTCATATCCTCTTGGGAGAGGAGATGAAAGGAATCATGCAAAAACAAAGCATATCCTTCTCCATCAGGATGGGGAACATATTCCGCACGATCCATCGTCTGTTCTTCTTCTTTTTTCTTCATCATATTCTCTCGCCTCCTTTCAAGTAGTTTGTCCCAATGAAAAAACCTTACACATAAAAGTGTAAGGTTCATTTATGGCTTAATCGTCCCATTCTTGCTTGAGGATTTTGCCTGTTTTAGCGGAAATCTCAAAATCAACTTCTTCGCCGCTTGGTGTCGTAATTTCAATTTCATACAAGTACACACCATTTTCTTTATCTAATTCTGAATCTGTGACTGTTCCTTTTACTTTTGCAAGGGCAATTTGTTCAGCCTGTTTTTTGGTGATTTTTACATTTTGTTTCTTTTCTTTGACTGGATCATTGAGCGCTTTGCCTGTTTTGGCATCGACATATACTTTATATTCAAAGCCGCCTTTTTTAATCTCGACCTCATATACCCATTTTCCTTTTTTACGCTCAAGATCTACATCATCTACATAGCCTTTCACAACTTTTAATGCTGCTTTTTCAGCCTGTTTCTTTGAGACAAATGAAGATTTCTTTTGTACCACTTGTTCGGCATTTGCCGTTTGATTTGTATTTTGCGCTTGAAGGGTGAAACCACCTGCGACAAGTGCTCCTGTGAATGCTGTAGCTACTAGTACTTTTTTTATCATATTTCATTCCTCCTCTGTTTGATTTCTCCTTTATCTTAAAAAAACAAGATGATAAAGGAAGGAAAGGAACATGAGAAAATCATGAGAAAATGATTAGTTTTCGTACGTAATGCCTTCAATATCTCCTGTATAAGCATTCACTAACACCTCTGCCTCTCTTCCATCCGGCAAATCGAGCTCTACCTCAAACACGAGCATTCCACTAAAAGTTTCAAGATCTGCATCATCCACTGTGCCGCCTACTTCTTTTACGGCAATCTGAATGGCTTCTTCTACCGTTATTTTTGTCAGCTTCTTTTCTTTAGAGGTTGGCTTTTTCTTTTCTGCTTCAATCACCTTGAACGTGTCTTTCTCAACATCCACTTGATACAGTTCTTTTTTTGATTGAATCGTAAAGATAAAGCGATCCGATTTTTCTTTCTTTTGAATCACGGTACCCTTCACTTTTTTCACTGCCACTTCTTCTGCTTGGAGTTCGGCATTTTTCTCAATTGGTTTTTGATAGCTCTTTAACTGTTTCATCTCTTTCATTTGACCGCTTGAGGAAGATGCAATGATTTGATAGATGCCATTTGAATTTTCAAGCGTCAATGTATAGTCCTGTTTATGGTCGATCAGATCAATATTTGTGATGTTTCCATTGTAGTCTTTTGCGATGATTTTTTTTATGTCTGCTTCGCTTAATATTTTTTTGTCAATGGTTTGAATCATGAGCATTGCAAAAGCCACAAGAATGAAAAGACATCCTGCGAGCGCAAGCAGCATTTTCAGTTTTCTAGACATGCAGCGCCTCCTTCCTATTTCCTATTTTATAAGGAGGAAATGAGAAATTGATGAGAAAAGACCTATTTATTTCTGAAAAAGAATGGTCATCACGGTTCCTTCACCGATACGGCTGTCTACCTTTAGCTCAGCCCCATGCTCTTCAGCAATTTGCTTCGCAATTGACAGGCCAAGTCCAGTCCCGCCCGTCTCACTGTTTCTCGCTTCATCCACACGGAAAAAGCGGTCAAAGATTTTCGGCAGATCCTCTTCTTTTATGCCAATTCCTTTGTCAACAACCGAAATAAACGGTTTCTCTCCTGCTCGTCCGCAGTTCACATCAACTGGCTCTGCACTATATTTAACCGCATTATCAATCAAGATGGTCAAAAGCTGTTTGATCTTCTCTTCGTCCCCTTCAGCAATCACAGGCTGATCGGTTTGTATATGAGTAAGGATGGTTCGATTGGTTGCCACTTCAAGTGTATGGCCGACTTGGCTGCACAATTGACCAAGATCAACCGGCTTCATGTCCAAGTAAAGCGGCTGCCCATTTTTCGCCAGTGTGAGTAGTTGATCTGTCAGCCTTTTCATTTTTTTCGCCTCATCATGAATGGCTTGAGAGGATTCTTCTACGACCTCTGGCCGGCTTTGCCCCCAGCGTTTTAGTAAATTGCTGTAGCTCATGATGACGGTAATGGGTGTTTTCAATTCATGAGAAGCATCGTGTAAAAATTGCTGTTCTTTCTCATAATGTTTCTCGAGAATTTCGGCCATTTCATTAAAGGTTTGACCCATTTGATACAGTTCATCCTTTGAATCGCCTGTTAATTCAATTCGTTTAAATGCCTTTTCTCTCATACTTGCTTTCATCGTATTGGTCATTCGGCTAATTGGGCGGACAATTTGTTTCGTTAAAATGTGGCCTGCAAAATAAGAAAGCACAATAAACAAAACGCCAGTAGTGATTAAAATCATTTTTAATAACGCCAAGTTCTCTTCTGTATTTTCAATTTCTTCATATACTTGCAGCGACACAATGTCCCCATTTGTCCAAATGACAGGGATAGCCGCAAACGCAATCATATGCTTATTGTATTCTTGAATTTCTGCTGTCTGACCAGATTCGTATGTAAAAGGAAGTGAGCTAAACGTAGATTCCTTCGTGACGGTCAGCTTTGATTCACCTTTCTCTGTGACGACACGGATCATACCATTTTGAGGCAGATACGCTTTCAGAAGCTCTGAAGATGGAAGGCCCTCTTCTTCTGACTTCTTTAGTGCAATCGCAATATTTTCAGCTACTTCCGACAGTCTGGACATATCTTTTTGCGTCAAGGTCATCGAAAAAATAAAATAAATCGCTGTATGAAACAGCAGCACCATTAAAAACAAGGACAACGATGTATAAAGCTGGATCTTATTTTTTAATCTCATGCTTTATCCTTTCATCACATAACCCACACCTCTCACTGTGTGAATCAATTGTTTTTCAAACGGGTAATCGATTTTTTTCCTTAAATAGCGAATATAGACATCAACCACGTTCGTGTCACCAAAATAATCAAAACCCCAAACAGCTGTTAAAAGCTGATCTCTTGTGAGCACTTGCTGCTGATGTTTCAATAAATGAACAAGCAGGTCATATTCTCTCGGTGTCAGCTCAAGCGTCTGACCGCCTCTTTGAATTTCTCTTGTTTTCTCATTCACCGTTAAATCTGCAATACTTAGCTCAATGTCCTTTTCCTCTTGCGCATTGTGATTGAACCTCAGCTGTGCACGAATTCGCGCTAATAATTCTTCTATGTCAAAGGGTTTTGTAATATAATCGTTTGCCCCAAGATCAAGACCACTGACCTTATCGGGAACACTTCCTCTTGCGGTAATCAAAATGATCGGTGTTGCCGTATTTGTCTTTCGAACCCTTCTAAGCACTTCAAGTCCGCTTAATTCTGGAAGCATGACATCTAGAAGCACTAAATCAAAACTCTCCTCCTCGAGCGCCTGGAGCCCTTTCATCCCTGTATCTTGGACTGTGACCTCATATCCTTCATATTCAAGTTCTAATGACAGCACTCTTGCAATTTTCTTTTCATCTTCGACCACGAGTATCTTCCCTTTGTTCATCTCTATCTCTCCTATCTGAAAGGCAAGCTTGTCTTTCCATTATTATATGTTGCCTTTCTCCATTGGAACAGTCACAATCTTCATATCTTATTTTTCATGAATGAGGAATTGTTATGTAATATGGTTGATTTTTATTTTCAGCTGAACCTTTCACATTACACAAATCAACAAAAAAAGCCTCTTTTCTGAGGCTGGTCCTTTACTTCTTTTTAGGTTGACTGACAAAAAGCTCATCTACAGTCGTATTCAAAACAGAGGCGATGTCAAAGGCTAATTGTAAAGTAGGGTCGTACTTATCGTTTTCAATGGCATTGATGGTTTGTCTCGAGACCTTACACCGTTTAGCAAGTTCTTCTTGGGATAATTTAATGGATTTCCTTAGTTCTCTTATATGATTTTGCAAATTAATCACCATATTTTTTTCTGTATATGAGTAATGTAACTAAATATATGACCGAAATCACAGTTAGGAACATGATGGGAGAAATCCCAACCCCCTTATCAGAATGGTTCCCTTGAGTCGTTAAAAATATAGACTTTGCGACTTCTAATAAAAGCATACCGATGACCACCATAAATGCATACGATTGAGCTTTTGAGTAGATAAATCTCTTTCTTTCATCACCCTTTTGAATCATAGGCGCGATAAAGATGAACAGTCCGACCACTAATAAGATGACTGAATACACAACTTTTACAACATCCAACGGTTAGTCCCCTCTCAATCAAAATGTCAAATACTTTTTACATTTCAATCATATCATCCACTTAAAAAATGTCAAATACTTTTTACATTCTATATTCTTTCGATCATTATAATGAAAAAACAATCATCCGCACATGGCATGTACCTTTTTCTTTTCTGTCATCATCTATCTTTTTATATGATTGCTTTTTCGCTCTGCCTTTTTTAGTTCTTTTCACCCATTTTCATCTATACAGGTGCAAGCTCACTATGCAGCATTTCCTTCTTTTTCATATGATACTAAGAGTTTTCCTCAAAAGGTGACTTCTTTCGGCAAGATATGAGGAGAACTGCACAATGAATAATTATTTGATTATTTGAAAAATTATTACAATTGACCCTTTCCGATCAAACATTTGTTTTATACAATAACATTACGCAACCTGAATCTACTTTGAAAACAAAATAAGGAGGGCTTTCTTATGAAAGGTGAAATTCGCTTAATTCCGTATGAAGTAAAAGCCAATGTGATGGAAGCGAAAGAGACGCCGGAAAGTATTCAGGAGATTAAAGCACCCGAACTTTGGTCAAGTGGCTTCAAAGGAAAAGGCATAACCATTGCTGTCCTTGATACAGGTTGCGACACGGAGCATCCCGATTTAAAAGATCAGATTATCGGAGGAAAAAACTTTACCGATGATGACAATGGAGATGCTGAGAATGTAAAAGACTACAACGGGCATGGTACCCATGTATCAGGAACGATTGCAGCAACGGATCAAAATGGCGGCATTTTAGGTGTTGCACCTGAAGCCAAGCTGTTGATCGTAAAAGTTCTTGGAGGGAAAAATGGCAGCGGGAAATACGAATGGATTATCAATGGCATTAACTATGCGGTTGAGCAGAAGGTTGATATCATTTCCATGTCTCTCGGTGGGCCAAGCAATGAACCAGAACTGCAAAAGGCCATCCAACATGCGGTAAGCAGCGGTGTGCTTGTTGTCTGCGCAGCAGGAAATGAAGGTGACGGAGACGAGCGTACTGAAGAGTTCTCCTACCCAGCTGCATACAATGAGGTCATTGCCGTCGGCTCTGTCTCTCTTGCAAGAGAATCCTCTGAATTCTCCAATGCGAATAAAGAAATCGACCTCGTCGCTCCAGGTGAAGACATTTTATCCACTCTCCCTAACCATAAATACGGAAGACTAACAGGCACTTCCATGGCTGCCCCTCATGTGAGCGGTGCACTCGCCATTATTAAAAATGCCGAAGAAGAAGCGTTCCAGCGTAAGCTGACAGAACCTGAGGTATATGCTCAGCTCGTACGGAGAACCCTTCCGCTAAAACAATCAAAAACCCTTGTAGGAAACGGGTTTTTATATTTAACTGCACCAGATGTGCTTCTTGAGAAAACATTGGAAGCAGAACTTTTGTCTCTATAGGTACATGTTAGGTCCTGAGAAAAGATAGAATTTTCTCAGGATTTTTTTAATTAAAATTATTCAAAATTTACTTTGACGAAATGAAGTGAACGTTATATAATCGAACACAATAAATTCATAGTTTGAGAGTCGGTAATTCGATCACACGTCGAATTTTAATTGGGAAGACCGGTGAAAATCCGGCGCGGTCCCGCCACTGTAAGTGAGGAGAGCTTTTCGTTAATAATCCACTGTCGTGAGGATGGGAAGGATGAAAAGCTTGCAGATTCACGAGCCAGGATACCAGCCGCTCTATCACATCAAACCCCCTACGGTTGATAGGAGATGTCGGAAAAGCGTTCGTCATTGATACTTACGCCTTCTTTCGCACACACATTTTGTCTTTTTAAACCAGACATTTGCCCTCATCAATCTTGACCATGAGTGTAAGTGTCTTTTTATATTTAGAGGAGGAATTGGAATTGACAATTGTTAAAACAAGTAATCTAGGTTTCCCGCGAATTGGTTTAAACAGAGAATGGAAAAAAGCACTTGAGTCTTATTGGAAAGGTCAAACTGACCGAGAAACCCTCTTAAGCACACTCGATGAACAATTTTTAGCCGCTATTAAAACTCAAATTGATCAACAAATTGACGTTGTTCCTTCTGGCGACTTCACCTTCTATGATCATGTGCTGGATACTGCCGTTATGTTCAATTGGATTCCAGAGCGCTTCCGCAGCTTGAAAGACCCGCTAGATACATACTTTGCGATAGCAAGAGGAACAAAAGATGCTGTCTCAAGTGAAATGACAAAATGGTTTAATACAAACTATCACTACATCGTTCCAGAATATGAAAAAAGCACAGAATTCAAACTCACACATAACAAACCGCTTGAAGCATACGAAAAGGTGAAAAAAGCGTTTGGTGTTGAAACAAAACCTGTCGTTCTCGGTCTTTATACATTTGTTTCTCTTTCTAAAGGCTATGAAGCCAATGAAGTGAAAGAGATTCAGCAACGCCTAGTGCCGCTTTATACTCAGTTGTTAAAAGAGCTTGAAGAAGCCGGTGTAAAATGGGTTCAAATTGATGAGCCTGCTTTAGTCACAGCTTCAAGTGAAGACGTGAAAGCAGTAAAAGCCATCTATCAAACGATTAAAGAAGCTGTACCTGCCTTAAACGTTCTCCTTCAAACATACTTTGACTCAGTAGATGCCTATGAAGAGCTTGTGACGTATCCTGTTGAAGCCATCGGTCTTGATTTTGTCCATGATCAAGGACGAAACCTTGAACAATTGAAAAAACACGGCTTCCCAAAAGATAAAATTTTAGCAGCCGGTATCATCGACGGCAGAAATATTTGGAGATCAGATCTAGGAGAAAGATTATCGTTTATTTCTGAAGTGATTGCTGACGTGCAGCCGAAAGAAGTATGGCTGCAGCCTTCAAGCAGCCTGCTACATGTACCAGTTGCAAAACATCCGAGCGAACAGCTTGAAGAAAAACTATTAAACGGACTTTCTTATGCCACTGAAAAACTGGCTGAATTAACGCTATTAAAAGAAGGCTTATCAAAAGGAGCAGCTGCCATTGATGCAGACATCCATGCAGCAAATGAAGCACTTCTGACGCTAAAAGAATTCGCGAAAGGAACAAATGCGGACCTGACAGCAGAGCGCAACAGCCTTTCATCAAAAGATTTTAAACGTCCAGTTGCTTTTGAAGAACGACTACGCATTCAAAATGAATCTCTTGAACTGCCGCTTCTTCCAACCACAACAATCGGAAGCTTCCCTCAGTCAGCTGAGGTGCGCAGTGCTCGTCAAAAATGGCGCAAAAATGAGTGGACAGATGCAGAGTATGATGAATTTATTAAAAAAGAAACAAAAAGATGGATTGATATTCAAGAAGAGATTGGCCTAGATGTACTCGTTCATGGAGAATTTGAACGTACAGACATGGTTGAATACTTCGGTGAAAAACTCGCTGGATTTGCCTTTACAAAATTCGCTTGGGTTCAATCTTATGGATCACGATGCGTAAAGCCGCCGATCATTTATGGAGATGTAGAATTTACAGAGCCAATGACAGTGAAAGAGACGGTTTACGCTCAAAGCTTAACAGAGAAAAAAGTCAAAGGAATGCTGACAGGACCTGTCACGATCTTAAACTGGTCTTTCCCAAGAACAGATATCTCTCGTAAAGACATTGCCTTCCAAATCGCTTTTGCTTTACGCAAAGAGGTAGAAGCGTTAGAAGCAGCGGGTATTCAAGTGATTCAAGTGGATGAACCTGCGCTAAGAGAAGGTCTTCCTTTAAAAGAGAGTGATTGGGCAGCATACTTAAACTGGGCAGCAGAGTCATTCCGTCTATCGACATCGTCTGTTCAAAATGAAACGCAAATTCATACACATATGTGCTACAGCAACTTCGAGGATATTGTTGATACGATTGAAGACCTTGATGCAGACGTGATTACGATTGAACATTCACGCAGTCATGGCGGGTTCCTCGATTATTTAGAAAAACACCCGTATTTGAAAGGTCTTGGACTTGGGGTATATGACATCCACAGCCCGCGCGTTCCATCTGTTGAAGAAATGAGTAAAATCATTGATGATGCACTGAACGTATGTCCGACAGATCGCTTCTGGGTCAACCCTGACTGTGGACTGAAAACAAGACAAGAACCTGAAACCATTGCTGCTTTGAAAAACATGGTGACAGCTGCTGAAGTCGCTCGTAAAAAGCTAGCGCAGCACGCATAATGGACTCACTCTTCCCCTGCTGAACATTTGGCAGGGGTTTTTTATCCGTAAATTGTCCTGTTCGATCTCCTCCTACAATGATTCCTTTTCTATCATGATTCGTTTATACTAGAGAAGTCAGTCGAACAAAGGGAGGAAGACAATGAATCACGAAGCTTTTTTACAACGCGCAATTGATCTTGCAGTAGAAGGAGTAAATAGTGGCACAGGCGGCCCTTTTGGAGCGGTCATTGTCAAAGACGGTCAGATTATTGCAGAGGGAAGCAACAATGTCACAACGAGTAATGATCCAACTGCACATGCAGAAGTGACAGCTATTCGAAAGGCGTGCCAAACACTACATACATATCAATTAGAAGACTGTATTTTGTATACAAGCTGTGAGCCTTGTCCAATGTGTCTTGGTGCTATCTATTGGGCTAGACCAAAGGCCGTATATTTTGCCGCTGGACACAAGGATGCAGCGACTTCTGGTTTTGATGACTCCTTTATTTATGAAGAAATCAATAAAGAATACGAATCAAGAAACATTCCATTTTACCAGCTGACCCTTCAAAAAACCCTTGCTCCATTTGAAGCATGGGACACATACGACAAAAAGAAAGAATATTAAAAAAGACACCTGCTCCACAGCAGGTGTCAGTAGATTGTTGAGAAAGGGCTAAATTTTAGCCCTTTTTTCTTTTCATGATTCCGCCACTTCAAGCTCTACTTCGATGTTTCCTCTTGTTGCTTTTGAATATGGACAGAATTCATGTGCAGCCTCAACAAGCTCTTTCGCTTTGTCATGGTCAAGCCCTTTAGCGGAAACAATCAGCTTCACTCCAAGTTTAAAACCGCCATCACTTTCATCTTTTAATAGACTGACATGTCCTTCTACTTCTGATTCAATTTCGACACCTTGCTTCTTGGCGACTTGTTCAAGCGCCCCTCCGAAGCAGGCCGCATAACCCGCTGCAAATAATTGTTCAGGATTCGTACCAGTTTCTCCATCTTTCTTTGCGTTTGGCATCACAATGTTGTGGTCAAGCACACCATCATCAGAACGAACATGTCCTGCTCTTCCGTGCTGTGCTTTTACTTTTGCAGTAAATAATGGTTTCATCTTGATCTCCTCCTTCTTCTACTTATACCTTTCACGTTCTATTCGTTGCTCAAACATTTATGGCACATTGAAGAATTTTTCATTTTTAGTCTGTATTTATTTTAAAAAGGAAGAAAATCTTATACAATGATAAGTATGACAAAAAATAGTTGGTGACAGATATGACAAATGAATTTGAACATATGAAGCTGGAAAATCAGCTTTGTTTCTTGTTATATGCAAGTTCAAGAGAAATGACGAAGCAGTATAAACCATTATTAGAAGAGTTGAATATCACATACCCGCAATATTTGGCACTGCTTTTGTTATGGGAGCATGGGACATTAAATGTGAAAACAATGGGAGAGCTTTTATATTTAGACTCCGGTACACTCACACCTATGCTAAAACGAATGGAACAAAATGGACTCATCATCCGTGAACGTTCGAAAGAGGATGAGCGTTCGGTCCAAATTCGTTTAACAGAATACGGAGAAGCTTTACAAGAGAAGGCCACTTCGATTCCATTTCAAATGCTGTCTGGAACAGGCAGATCAGAAGAAGAGCTGAAAACACTTCGCGCTTCTTTACATGAGCTTCTGCAAAAATTAACACAATCAAAAGGCTGAGGGAATATTCCCTCAGCCTTTTTTTGATGTCTATTATTGAGCGACAGCTACTAATTCTACTTCAATGTTTCCTTGCGTTGCTTTTGAGTATGGGCAAACGCCGTGTGCTTTATGAACAAGTTCATCAAGTGCAGATTGCTCAATTCCAGTTCCTTTTACTTCTAATTTGACACCTAGTTTGAAACCGCCGTCTGAACTGTCTTTGATTAAGCTTACATGTGCGGTTACTTCACTTTCAAAACGGATACGCTCTTGTCTTGCGACCATTTGAAGAGCTGAATCAAAACATGCAGAATAGCCCGCTGCGAATAATTGCTCTGGATTCGTTGCTTTCTCAAGCTTTTTCGCTCTTGGCGTTCCTGGCATTGCTACATCATGCTCTAGTACGCCATCTGTTGACACAACCTTACCTTCTCTTCCTCCTACAGCTGATACAGTTGCAGTAAATAAAACTTCTGACATGAATATAACCCTCTTTCGCTCTATTAATATTTTCTACAATTAAATTGTACACAATTTAAATTCAAGAGTCAATGAAAAACACTCACTTTCATCTTTCCTCCATTTTTTATTTTTATGAATGTGCAACCTACGATGATTGAAGCGGTCAATAAAAAAAGCCCTTTAAAAAGGGCTTTTTAGATCGTGATATGCTGCGGATTCGGTTTTTCTAACGTATGGTTTCTGTTATCGGGGTCGGCATTAGGTGATGTGATCCATAATGCCAAGATCGTGATGCTTGTACAGACGACTGCCCATTTTTTAAAATTCATATAAACAATCCCCTCTCTGAATATAGATACGAGCATGTTCCGCTTCCCCATAGAACATGGAAGATTTTTCATAATCCTCCATTTCATTATAATACTTTGCGGTGTCTAAAGCCAGCTCTTCTATATCTGGATATGCATAGGAAGATTCTAAAAAATGGAATATCCGTTTAATATGCTCTGCATCTTGTCGTAAGTACAATGCTTCTAAAAAAATGGTCTTCTGAATATGAATGTCATCCTGCAGAGCTTCTGCTCGTTTCATACATTCTTCTCTGTAATATAATGCTTCATTGTTTTTACCTTGTTTGTATAAGATCTGAGCGGCTGTATAAAGAGGGTCTATCGATCGACGAAGATGATCAGATTGGTTTTGATCAAATAATGAGATGGATTCTTTCATTAAGTCGAGTGCGCGGTTCAAGTCTCCCATTCTGTAATAGCTGTTGCCCATATTAAACAAAGAAGAAGCAATAAAACGCACATTCTGAAAGTCTCTTGATCTTGCAAGTGCTCTTTCGAGATGTGGCAATGCCTTTTCATGCCTTCTCATATCATCATAATTACCGGCTACAATAAATTCACACTGAATGGTACGAAGCGCATATAGTTCGTGCTGAATATAGACATCCAGCGCTAGTTTGGCATGGTGCATCGAAATGTGTGTTTGTTTCATGTGATAATATATTTCTGACATTTTAAAATGAAATTCTGCACGTTCAATATCGTCGGATACAAAAGAAAGCTTGTGCTCTGCCTTTTGATAGGACGATATGGCAGCAATGTACTCTCTCCGGCCGAACTCATACATGCCTCTGAAGAAATGATAGTAATATTCAAGCATGCCTGTGACATGCGTTTGATGCTCATCTATTTCTTTCGAAAGCTCGGAAAAGTTGGCGCGAAGCTTTCCTTCCTTTAATGGCTTTAAATAATCGAGCATGACCTCATGCCTGAATTCCATTAAAGAAAAATAGAGAAGCAAATTCTGATCTTCTTCCATTGAATCAAGAGAGGTGCGAATTTCCTGCTTTAACTGTTCTGCTTGTTCTGAATCAAATCTGCGGATTAATTCATACCACTTGTTGATTTTCACTCCAATATCCGAAGAGGGAATGATTTTCGCCATACGTTGCCTTCTCCAATCTTCTCAAAATATAAAACATTACCATATTTTATCATACTTGACCGGAGAAATACAAAAATGAAAGGAAAAAGAGAGCCTTGTGCGATAAGACTCTCTTTTGGATTGGTTATTCTCTTATTTGTCCTTGCCCACGAATGACAAATTTTTCAGAGGTTAGGGCTGGCAGACCCATTGGTCCTCTAGCATGCAATTTTTGTGTGCTAATGCCGATTTCCGCTCCGTAGCCAAATTCAAAGCCATCTGTAAACCGGGTAGATGCATTATGATACACAGCGGCAGCATCAACGGCTGTTAAGAAAAGTGCCGCATGCTGGTCGTTTTCCGTAATGATCGCTTCAGAATGCTTAGAGCTATACATTTGAATATGCTGTATCGCCTCTTCCATGGTCTTGACGGTTTTAATACTGACAATCGGCGCTAAAAATTCCGTTTCAAAATCAGTGGTCGTCGCTAATGTGGCACTCGGTGCAAGTGCACATACTGCTTCATCGCCCCGTATCTCTACACCATGTGTCTGAAGTGCTTCAAAGAGCGAAGCACCATGTTCTTTTGCCCATGTTTCATGAATGACAATGCTCTCAATGGCATTACAAACAGATGGTCTTTGTGTTTTCGCATTCAGAACAATTTGTTCAGCCATTTCTTTTTGGGCTGTTTCATCAATGTAAATATGACAATTCCCTGCACCCGTCTCAAGTACTGGAACAGTAGACTCTCTCACAACAAGATCAATTAAATGTTTCCCGCCACGTGGAATCAGGACATCTAGATAGTCATTTAAAGTGAACAGGGTTTTAGCCGTCTCACGGCCTGTATCTTCAATCAATTGTACACTGTCTACGGGAATATCCGTTGGTTGCAGCGCTTCATGAATGACTTTCACAATCGCTTTATTACTATGAATGGCCGATGAACTTCCTCGAAGAATCACAGCATTTCCAGTTTTCAAGCAAAGAGTGGCCGCATCGAATGTCACGTTTGGTCTTGCTTCGTAAATCATCCCAACCGTTCCAAGAGGCACACGTACTTTTTCAATGAAAAGCCCGTTTTCTTTTTGAATGGTCTCTAATGTTTCACCAATTGGGTCTTTGAGCTGAATGAGTTGATGCGTAGCGTCTGCAATCGCTTCAATTCTCTCTTCTGTTAATGTAATTCTGTCGATCACAGATGGCGTGAACTCTTTGTCTATAGCCGCCTGAACATCTTTTTGGTTCTCGGCAATTAAATACGCTGAAGATGCTTTTAATGCTTTTGCAATAGCGTCTAATGCAGCATTCTTTTGTTCAGTTGTTTTTAATAGCAGCTGATCTTTGGCTGCGCTTGCCTTTTTTGCTTTTTCTAGAACTTCATTCATCGTTTTCCCTCCTCAGTTTTGTACGTGCTGAACCCAGTGATCTCGGTGAATGACTTCAGGTTTTTCATAAGAAAGCTCCTGACTTCGCATCCCTTTAATGCCAAGAAGCTCATCTGAATCATACAATGTTTGCCCTTTACCGACTAACCCATTTGGACCAACAACTTCAACGACCTCTCCTTTAGAGAATTCACCAGCTACATCAATGACACCAGCTGGAAGAAGACTCCTTCCATTATGCAAAATCGCCGCCTCTGCCCCGGCATCAATCATGATCTTCCCAGAGACTGGTGAGTGGAATTGAATCCATTGGCGACGGTTATTGACTGATGATAAGTCTTGTTCACCAATATATGTGCCGTCCCCTTGACCAGCGAGAATGTGAAGAAGCTTGTCTTCCCCTGTACCTGTGCCAATGAAAACTTTAACGCCAAGGGAGAGAGCTGTTTGTGCAGCTGAAAGCTTAGATTTCATCCCGCCTGTTCCAACCTTTGAACCCGTACTCTTCGCATATGAGAACAATTCATCTGAAATGTGAGTCAGCACATCAAACCGCTTCGCATCAGGATTCTCACTTGGATTGGCATCATAAATTCCGTTGATATCTGTTAAAATGATCAATTGGTCTGCATGAATTAAGCCACTGACCAGTGCTGATAACATGTCATTATCACCAAAGGTAAGCTCCTCGATGGACACAGAATCATTTTCATTAATGATCGGTAAAATTTTTCTTTCGAGCAGCTCCATCATCGTTGCGTAAGCATTTCGATATCTTGTACGATCTGAAAAGTCATTACGTGTTAAAAGCATTTGTGCAGGCGTCATCTGAAACTGTGAAAATAGTTCTGTATATTTCTGCATTAACAAGCCTTGACCAACAGCAGCAGCAGCCTGCTTCCCTTTTAAGGTCACAGGTCTTGACGGATATCCTAAACTGCCAAATCCCGCCGCCACGGCACCTGACGAAATGAGAATGATTTCATGCCCTGCCTCTTTTAGCTTTGCGATAGCTTTGACATGATCCTGCATTTTTTGTTCATCAATGGCTCCCTTTTGCTCTGTTAATGAACTGCTACCAATTTTTATGACGATCCTTTGCTTTTTCATCATTGATTCCCTCCGCTATACCTTTCACCACATAAAAAATCCCTTTTTCTCCTTATGTAAAGGACGAAAAAGGGATTTTCCGTGGTACCACCTTCATTGAATAAGCATACGTTTGCTTATTCCACTCAACTCCTGTAACGCCAGGCATGCGCTTAGATTTTTCCTCTAAGGCTCAAAGGGTAGGTTCAGCAGCTGTCTGTGGCAAATGTTTCAGCGTGTCATTTGCTCTCTTTACACAGCAGGTCCTGCTTACTATTCCTTCTCAACGCTCGTTAATTTTTTTATATTATCACCAATTGCTTCAGAAAAGTCAAGCGGTCAATTAAACACAATCGTTTTATTCTCATGGACAATGATTCGATCTTCTAGATGCCATTTGACAGCTCGGGCAAGCACACTGCGCTCAATCGTGCGGCCAATATTTTTTAATGCCTCTGCATCATCTCTATGATCTACCCGCTCAATATCCTGTTCAATGATTGGCCCTTCGTCTAAATCATTGGTGACATAATGGGAAGTTGCGCCAATCAGTTTAACCCCTCGCTCATATGCACGCTTGTATGGGTTAGCCCCTATAAAAGCCGGCAAGAAGGAATGATGAATATTGATGATTTTGTTCGGATGCTGTTCAATAAAGGCTGGCGTTAAAATTTGCATGTATCTCGCAAGCACAACCGCATCAATATCATACTCTTCTAATAATGCAAGTTGCTGTTTTTCTGCATCTTGGCGAATGTCTTTATTTGCTTTCACGAAGTGGAATGGAATGCCGAGTGCTTCGACTGTATCTTTTGCCGTTTCATGATTGCTGATAACAACCGCTATTTCAGCCATTAAATTACCGCTTTGCCATTCCCATAAAAGTTCATGTAAACAATGAAGCTCTTTGGACACAAAGATCGCCAGCTTTTTCAGATCACTTGCACGCGACATGCTCCACGTCATGTGAAATGATTGCGCAATTGGCTCAAAGCTGCTTTTCAGTTGATCTAAGTTGGCCGAAATGTCTTTCCAATCAAATTCAATTCTTAAAAAGAACCGGCCGCTCTCATGATCTGTTGTGTATTGACTAGATTCAATGATGTTTGCTCCATGTTCAAATAAAAAAGTAGAAACAGCTGACACAATACCAGGCTGATCCGGGCAGCTGACTAAAAGCCTGCCTTTTTGCTCATGCTTTTGTCTGTGTAATTCAAGTTTCTCTGTAATCAATGTTCTCATGTCTTATGACCTCATTTACGTTTTTCATTCTAATGAAATATTATACTGGACTGGAAAGAGAAAAAGCAATTAAGTGTCGTATTTTTTATTGAATATTCATTCAATTCTGCACCTGGCGTGATATAATATGAATAGACCTTTTATCACAAAAGGAGTGATGGAGATGAAAAACATGACTTTGTTTGGTAAAGTGAGCTTTTGGCTCGGCATCGTATGTCTCATCACGGGCATTTATCTATTTATGACCGGAGAAAGACTCATTCCTTTACTTACATTTGGTGTATGTTTTCTGCTTGTGAGTCAACTTTACCGCAAAAATGAAAACGATTCCAATCATCATTCGATGTAGCAAAAAGGCTGGCTCATGTTTGCCAGCCTTTTCTTATTCAATAATTTTTAACCCGACCGCTGCTGATAAAATCAGTGCGATAAAGAAAATACGTTTTGCATCTTTCGACTCACCATAAAACAGCATCCCAACAATCGCTCCTCCAGCTGCTCCGATTCCTGTCCAAATCGCATACGCCGTTCCCATCGGAATTGTATTCATCGCAAGAGACAGCATCAGAAAGGAAAGCGAAAAGCCAGCTGCTATGAAGAAAATCCATTTGACATGGCGATCTTTCTGGAATTGATTCATCATGGTGACACAAAGCATTTCTAAGATGCCTGCCCCAATGAGTAAAAGCCAGCTCACGATTCAGCCTCCCCTTTCTTTTCACCTGTGGTCAATTTGAGTCCTAATACACCGCTTAAAAGGACCATGATCAAAAGTAATTTTACTAGCTGTACCGGCTCACCCATGACCATCCCTACTATGACCGTACCGGCTGTTCCAAGTCCGGTGAAAACGGCGTAAAGTGTGCCAACTGGAAGTACCGTCGTGGCTTTGAGGAGTAGATAAAAGCTGACGACAATACAAACGATGGTTGCGCTCCATTCCAATATAGAGTCAGCATATTTCAACCCCATTACCCAGCCGACTTCAAATACGGCTGCAATCAAAACGTTTCCCCATTTCATTCGATCTCTTCCTTTCTTACCGATTCCAAGCAATAAAAAAAGCCCGGAAATCGATCGTTTGATCAAATCTCCCGGGCTTTTATCCCTCCGTGTCCATACGGTCTATTGTCTAGACCCTATGTGTTTTCTCTCGGTCCAGACTGCGCTGCCCGCACGGAACCCTAGAAAACCAATTCATGATAATCAGATCTAGCATACAGCCGATTCTGTATGAAAAAGTGTATCACACCCTGACATGCCGGTCTACCACTTTGCTTTTCCCCTTCAAATATACTTGTTCATTTTTCGAAAGAAAGTGGATGAAAGCGAAGTATACTAAATGTTAGAAAGAGGAACGACCACATCACTGATATAATAAAACAAGAGGTGGATCAAATGATGATGACCGACGAACAAAAACACGAATTTTATCAAGCACTTGTTGATAAGAATCCGCAATATGACGGCACGTTTTTTGCTGGTATTAAAACAACCGGCATCTTCTGCCATGCCACATGCACTGCTAGAAAACCAAAATATGAGAACTGCGAGTTTTTCTTTACAGCAGAGGAGGCACTGCTTGCAGGGTATCGGCCGTGTAAGCGATGCACGCCTTTAACATATCCTAACAGCATTCCAGAAGAAGTCAAAACACTTGTATCAGCAGTTGAAGAGAGTCCTGAGAAACGGTGGAAAGAAGAAGATTTTCGCCAATTAGGGATTCACTCTGCAACAGCTCGGAGAAAATTCAAAGAAATCTATGGAATGACCTTTGTTCAATATGCTAGATCACGCCGAATGGGGCTAGCGTTTAAAGAGATTCTGAACGGAAAAAAAGTCATTGATCAGCAAGTCACCTTCGGTTATGAGTCTTCCAGTGCCTTCAATGATGCCTTTACGAAAATCATGGGAAATCCTCCCAAAAAGGCGCAAGTCAATATTTTGCATGCGAATTTTATTTCCACTCCGATTGGGCGGATGATGAGCATTTCAGATGCAACCCATGTGTATTTGCTTGAATTTATGGACAGACGAGGATTAGAAAGAGAAATTGAGAACATCAGAAAAAAACATCATGCCCGTATTTTAGTTGGAGAAACAAACGTCCATCAGCAATTAGCAAAGGAATTGGCCTTATATTTTGAAAAGAAACTCACGCAGTTTACTGTGCCACTTGCTATACATGGCACCCCTTTTCAGAAAAAGGTATGGGACCTTCTCTTACAGATTCCGTCAGGCGAAACGAGATCGTATCGAGATCTTGCCATCATGCTTGGCGATCCCCATTTGGTTCGGGCAGTTGGAAATGCAAATGGTGCCAATCAGTTGGCCATCATCATTCCTTGTCACCGAGTCATTCAAACAAACGGTGAACTTGGCGGATATGGCGGGGGAATCGAACGAAAGAAATATTTACTTCAGTTAGAACAAAAGAAAAAGCGGCTCTCCTTATGATTCAAGCGAGCCGCTTTTTCCGTCACGAGTAACACTGTAAACATCAATCATTTGATCCCATTTTGAAATGGTTTTTTCTTTTTTCATCCCCATTTTCATTGCGACCTTGACTGACGCTTCATTGTCAGGGCGAATTAAGCTGACCATTCGCCTCACCTTCATTTCGTCAAAACCATACGCAAGACAGCCTTTTGCAGCCTCAACAGCATATCCTTTTCCCCATGCCGATCTCTTTAGCATATAACCAATTTCAAGCTCTGTTTGTCCTTCGACGTTTTGGAGAACAATTCCGCTTTGTCCAAGTGGTTCTTTCGTTTCTTTTTCTTCAATGATCCACAGGGATGTATGATACGTGCGGTCATTCTTTTGATTCCAAGCAATCCACTCTTTTGTCTGCTTTTCATCCTTTAGTGAAGGATAATACTTCATGACCTCTTCATCTTGGAACAGCTTTTCATATAAAAAAGGCGCATCGTCTTCATCCATTGTTCTCAGTCTGAGGCGCTCTGTTTCAAGCACGATCCGTGTTTGATATGCCATTTTTTATCCCCCTTGCTTACTTGCTAAAAATATCTCCGAACAACCCATTTGAATCTGGGGCAAAGTAATGGAAGCCCGCACCCGTTAAACTAGCAGCTAATGCGGTCCACATGATTAAACTGACCGTCATCCACACAGTGACTTGTTTTCTTTTCGTACCGAAGCTCATACACATAAAAGCCGCTAAATGACTGCCAATGATAAAAGGACCGATAAGTGCCAAACCAGGGAGACCATACCGTTCCCAAACCTTTCTGGCTTTCAGCTGTTTTTTCTCTCCTTTTTCATCATGTTTCTCCTCTTTCCTCTTCAGCCACCACGCTTTAAATCGGTCCACGAAGACGATGAGTAGCAAGACGGTAAGAAAGTTGCCGACGAATCCAATAACTGCCGTTGTCACAGGATGCAGACCACTTAAAATCCCTAGCGGAACGACACCAACCACTTCAAAGAAAGGTAAAGCAGCCAATATAAAAACGAGTACATACCCCCATACAATATCCAATCACAGAACCCCTTTTCATTTTTGTCCTCTTCTCATTGTAAAGAAAAATGTGATCCCATATCTACATTTTTTTAGAAAAAGAAAAGCACATCGCAAGAGATGTGCTCCAGATTGTTGACAAAGGGCTAAAATGAACTTGATTTTAGCCCTTTGTCTTCTTTTCAGCTTGATAGAAAACCTTTGCAGCCCTAGGAAGGACGAGTACTGGCGCGGAGCGAATTTGTCATTCGTGAGCACCAGCACGCAGGACTGACAAAGAATGCGAGGGTTTGTCTACACGCTGAAGCACATCGCAAGAGATGTGCTCTATTTACATTAAATGTTCATTTTTATTGTTTGTTTTCCGTAAAAAAGCGATTGTGAGCATGACTAAAATCACAATGGATACCAGACTTGTGAAAAGAAGCATGAGAGGTGATGTCCATCCAAGCCATTCGAATAGGAGCTGCGGTCCGAAGAAGATCAGCGGAATGAGCGACACCATATTGGCTTTTAAAATGGCATTTAATAAGACAATACACAGCAGCAACAGAAGAATGACGCCCCATCTTTGGCTCGAGGTCAGCACAAGTAAAGGAGTACCAAGTTTTTGGTCCAATAATTTCACTGTGATCAAGGCTGTCATCTGAAAAACACCTAATATCCAAAAGTAAAAGAATGCCCTCCTGCTTGTTTGAAAGGCAGAAGCTCTAAACATCACAATGGTCATGATCACATTGGCCACTATGATGAGCGGATAACCAATGAGTGCATACCAAGAATACGATAAACTTTGACTGATGGCATCTGCTAACATCATGTAAAAAAGAGATCCAATTAAAAAAGCACTGACAAACGGAACCCAATCTTTATGGTTTCTAGAGAGCTCTTTTGATAGCTCATCAGCAAAGCCCCGTGGATCTCCGCCAAATACATCTTCCCCTGTTTTCCCATCTTTCTCAGCTTCGACAGCGTGTGTCGTTAATTCATCCATCACTTCGTCGATCTCGTCTTGATTTTTCCCTTTTGATATGAGATAGAGTTGCAGCTCTAATAAGATGTGTCTCGTTTCTTTTGTTACCATCTTCTCACTTCCCTTTATGTAATAATCGCTCTACATTCCCTGACAGCTCATTCCATCGCATGGTAAAATCAGTCAGCGCTTCTTCGCCTCTTTGTGTGAGCGTATAGTATTTCCTTTTCGGCCCGCTCGCCGATGCTTTTGTAGACGTATGAACTAGTTGTTCTTTTTGCATGCGCAGCAAGATCGGATAAATACTCCCTTCACTAATTTGATCAAACCCATAGTGCGCAAGCTTCTTTGTCATTTCATACCCATAAATTTCACCTTCAGAAATAATCGACAGCAGGCATCCCTCTAAAATTCCTTTTAGCATTTGTGTTGATTGTGTCATCATCGATCCTCCGCTTTCAGTACCTTGCATGACAAGATAGTTTGATCTTACCACACACTATCTTGCCATGCAAGATACCGACTCAGAAAAAAATCACCGCTTAAAGGGTGATTTTTAAGCCCAAGGCTTATCCGTCCCAAGTGCGTCAGCCAAAGCTTTACTATGCTTTCGGCGGCTTTTTCTTTCCTCTGCCCGCTGCTTCGCTGTTTGATGAAGCATGATTTCTTCCTCTGTTTCCGGCATGACTTGTGGAACTCGTTTTGGCTTCCCGTTTTCATCAAGCGAGACAAATGTAAGAAATGAAGTTGCTGCGAGTCTGCGCTCTCCAGACATCAAGTTTTCCTTAATGACTTTGACGAATACTTCCATAGAAGATGTGCCGACCCATGTCACATAAGATTCTAAGCAGACGGACTCTTTCTGTCCAATCGGCTCTAAAAAATCAACTGAATCCATTGATGCGGTGACTGTTTCACTACGGCTGTGTCTTGCTGCCGAGATGGAAGCAATGTCATCTATATAACTCATTAATTTCCCGCCAAATAACGTTTGGTGGTTATTCGTATCGAGGGGGAATACCCTGCTGGTTTTCACAACTTTTGATTCCTTGCAGTATTTGAAATTTTCTTCACTCATCGTCATAGCTCCTTCTTGCTGTTTTCGTTGATGCGGAACGACTTTTATTAAACACTATTCTATTAGGTTTGTCTAAACTTTTTGCTTTAGTCTCTCATGAGAGATTTTCTTTCGGAAATGTTTCAACATTTACTAGAAGGAGGAATAATATAACTATCGATAAACAAGGAGGCCCTTTGATGGATTCTATGAAATCAGAGAAAGTGTATAAAACGCCGCAATGTATGAGTGAATATGATGATTTACAAGAAGTCCTCTTATGCAGTCCAATTTATATGGAAATTAAACAGATCATCAATGAAACCCAAAAGCATTTTGCAAGAGAAAATATTTCTCAAATCAAAGCCCTCACGCAGCATAAGCAATTCATCCAAACGCTGAAAAACCATCATGTCCGGCCTGTCCTTCTTCCTGCAAATGAACGTTTCCCTGAACAAGTCTTCACTCGGGATATTGGATTTACAATTGGACAGACTTTATTTGTTTCAAACATGGCAGCCCCTGTCAGACAAGGAGAAGAACATTCCTTAAAAGAATGGGCACAGACAAAAGGATGGACAACCATCACGCTGGATGATGGAACGATTGAAGGCGGCGATGTGCTTGTAGACCAAACCCGTGTATTTGTGGGGATCAGCAAAAGAACAAATCTAGCCGCCATCCAGCAGCTCAAAAAAGAACTGCCGAATCACGACATCATTCCTATTCATCTTCCTTCTCACATTTTGCATCTTGATTGTGTGATGAATATTCTTTCTCATCATGAGATCTTGATTTACCCTGAAGCTTTTACGGAAAAGGATCTTCATATGCTCAAAAAGCATTATGATCTCATTGAAATAAGTGAGCAAGAGCAGTTCACACTTGGACCAAATGTGTTGTCCATTGGTCAGAAAAAAGTCATCAGCTTACCAATCAATCAAGAAACAAATGCTGCATTAACAGCCCGCGGCTACACCGTCATTGAAGTAGATTTTTCAGAAATCATTAAATCCGGCGGCTCTTTTAGATGCTGTACATTACCTATTAGGCGTTCATAAAAGCCAAAAAGCCAGCTTGTCTACTCGCTGGCTTTTTAAACGCTTGTCTACTTCCCTTTATCTATTTCCTATCATATAAATGACAAGCCACTTCATGTCCTTCTTCGACTGCTTGTAATACTGGCTTTTTGTCCGCACATACATCCATTGCAGCAGGACATCTTGTCCGAAATACGCAGCCGCTTGGCGGATTCACTGGACTTGGAATTTCTCCCTTTAAAATAAACCGCTTGCGTTTATCTTCCACATCAGGATCTGGAATCGGGATAGCAGACAGCAATGCTTGTGTATATGGATGAAGTGGTGTTTTATATAAAGCATCACTGCTGGTCATCTCCACGAGATGTCCTAAGTACATGACACCGATTCGATCGCTAATATATTTGACCATCGATAAATCATGGGCAATAAATAAAAACGTCAATCCTTCTTCTTTTTGCAGTTTTTTCAGCAAATTCACGACTTGAGCTTGAACGGATACATCTAGTGCAGAAATCGGCTCATCTGCCACGATAAACTTTGGCGATAAGGCGAGTGCTCTAGCAATCCCTATTCTTTGCCTCTGACCTCCGCTGAATTCGTGAGGATAGCGTGTAGCAAAATCATGACTTAGCCCCACCGCTTCAAGCAGTTCCTTCACGCGCTCGATCCTTTTCTTTTGACTGCCATACAATTGATGGATCTCCATCGGTTCTAGCATAATATCTTTTACAGAGAGCCTAGGATTTAAAGAAGAATACGGATCTTGAAACACCATTTGAATTTGTCTATTGAAATCAAATGATTCTCGGTTCGATAAGTGATGGAGACTTTTCCCTTCATACAAAGCTTCACCTTCTGTCGGGTCATAAAGCCGCATGAGCACTTTTCCAAGTGTAGATTTACCGCAGCCTGACTCACCAACAAGACCAAAGGTTTCGCCTTGTTTCAGCTGAAAGGTGACACCATCTAATGCTTTTAACGTTCTTCCTTTCGATAGATGAAAATGCTTTTTTAAGTTGTTGACTTGCAGAAGTGGTTCACTTCCCATCACATCTCCCCCTCTCAGCTTTCAAATACCGCCTTGTTCCTGCCCATTCCTGTTCATATGAAGTACCAGAAAGAGAAAGAAGTTCAATCTGTCTGCCCGTTTTTGGCGAGTGAAGCATCATGCCATCTCCAGCATACATCCCTACATGGCGAACTGCTCCCTTCCCATTGTCATTGGCAAAAAACATGAGATCACCTGGCGCCAAATGATTTGATGCGACTGGAGTTCCTTGAACTGCTTGGTCACTTGCGTCTCTCGGTAATAAACATCCACACGCTTTGTACATGCTGTAAACAAAACCCGAACAGTCGTAGCCATAGCTGCTCATGCCGCCCCACAAATACGACAGTCCAATAAATTGTTTTCCTATGGCTAAGGCATCCTTACCGCTCATAGAAGAAGGTGATGAAGCGCGGCGCACATCTTCTTTTTTGATTTCTCTTCTTCCTACTGGAGTCAGAACATCAAAGGAATCGCTCATTTCTTCAACAGGTGCTAGTTCTGTTAAAAAACTAACCTCCATATCCGGTGTTCCATTTTGATATAAAACCGCTTTTTTCTGACAAACAATCAAGGGACTAGCAGCTGGTTCACTCTCTGATACTTCATTTAATTGCTCTACAGGGATATAACCTGGGTAGCCTTGCGGGTGTTTCCGGCTTGCCTGCTGCGGGATGACAACTTTCATCCAGCCATCTGTCTCCTCCAGCCCAATGACTCGTTCGCCAAGCAGTACTTGGGTTTGAATAAGGTTTTCTTCACATAAGGCCAATTTCTGTTCATATGTTTGCTGATCAATCCATTCTTTGATCTGGACGGAACTTTGAAGAACGTGTCGATCCATATCTCTCGGCGACTGCGGTGCTGTCCATATATTTGCGACTGGAACCTTTGATTCATATAACATCATAAGACCCCTTTCACTCCTTGAATGCCTAATCCATGATGCGGTGGAAAGAGAATATCTTTTCCTTGATAGACAATTCCTCCGTCTATTAAGTCCTCTTTGAGCATAAGCGGCGCATCAAAATCATAACGGGTAATATTCGGCTGGCTTGCAGCAAGATGAGCGGCTGCGGTAATCCCTAGTTTTGACTCGATCATACTGCCAACCATGCACTTGACGCCGTATGCTTCTGCTAAACTATTGATTTTCAGCGCTTTTTTGATACCCCCTGTTTTCATTAATTTTAAGTTGATGAGATCACAGCTTCTCGTTTCTAACACCTTGATGGCATCATGGAGGCTAAAAATACTTTCATCTGCCATAATCAATGTGTCTGTTGCTTCCGTCACCCGGCGCAGAGCCTCGATGTCTTCTTTAGGCACTGGCTGCTCGACTAGTTCAATATCGAGTGCCTCCATTTTTCGAATGGCCACAATCGCTTCCTTCCACGTCCAGCCTTGGTTGGCGTCAAGCCTGATTTGAATATCCGGCCCGACTTTTTCTCGAATCCGCTTGATCCGCTGAATATCCGTATCTATATCATCTTTTCCCACTTTGATCTTTAAGGTACGAAAGCCTTCAGCTGCATATTGCTTCGCATCCTCTGCCATTTCTAGCGGACGGTTGACACTAACCGTGTAATCCGTTTCCAGCTGATCGCGATAACCACCAAGATATTGATAAAGCGGCAGGCCAGCCTGCTTCGCTAAACCATCGTAAATCGCCATATCTATTGCAGCCTTTGCACTCGTGTTTCCTACAAGTACACGGTCGATCGCTGAAAAGATTTGTTCATATTGTGACAATGAGGCCCCAATCAAGATCGGCCTCATCACAGCGCAAATAGCATAGTCGATGCTTTCCAGTGTTTCACCTGTAATGACCGATGTCGGCACTGCCTCTCCATAGCTGACATCACCTTGATCATAGGTGATGATCACAATAAGAGATGCGGCATCATACACCGTTCTTAATGCTGTTTTGAAAGGCTTCTTTAGCGGTACACTCGTTCTGCATGTGCGAACATCTACGATTTTCATTTGATCGCCTCTTTCGCTGCAACACCTGGGGAAATATGCAGTTTTTTCCCTGTAGCATCTAATGTAGCCTGCACGCCGATTGGAATGGCGAAGTTTGGAGATGAATGACCGATCCGAAAGCCGCCAAGTGCAGGTTTCTGTTGCGGGACAATATACGTCTCCCATAGCTGATCGAGCGTTAACGACTGCTCTTTCTTTTTCGGCTCACATTGATGAAAATCACCAATGATAAATCCCGCCGCATCATGTAATTTTCCTGCAGATGCTAAGTGCTGCATCATTCGATCGATTTTATATGGTTCTTCGTCAATATCTTCTATCAATAAAAGCTTCCCCTTTGTATCAATTTCAAAAGGTGTACCAAGTGTCGTGACGATAAGGGCAAGATTTCCTCCGGTGATTTCGCCTGAAGCCGTGCCATGATAAAAAGTGTGAAGAGGTGACAGGTGGTTCGTATACGAAAAGGCTTTCGGAGTGAATAGCTGTAAAAAGGTATCTTTTGTATACGGATGAACCTCCTCAAGTCCCACATCAGAGGAGAGCATTGGACCATGAAAGGTCACAAGACCCGTCTGCTGCTGAATCGCTGTATGTAAAAACGTAATATCACTGTATCCCCAAAAGATTTTTGGGTTCCGGCGAATGAGGTCATAATCAATGGCTTCTGCAATTCTTCCTGTTCCGTATCCTCCGCAAGCACAAATCACTGCCTTCACGTCTGGATCTTGAAACATGTGATGAATATCTTCCACTCGTTCATGATCATGACCTGCTAAATAACCATACCGGGAGTCGATATACTTCCCCTTTTTCACCTTTAGCCCTAAGCTTTCTAAAAAAGAAATACCTCTTGCTAATTTCAGCTCATCAGGCGGGCTTGCTGGTGCAATGATTCCCACTGTATCTCCTGTTTGAAGTGCCACTGGCAGATGGTTCATGCCAATCCCCTCTTTCTCTTCGTTTCTTTCAATCTATGGGCATCTTCTTCATAACATGAACGAATAAAGGAACAGACGCTTTTTTCAAAGCGTCCCAGATTGTTGACAAAGGGTTAAAATGAACTTTATTTTAACCCTTTGTCTTCTTTTCAGCGTGATAGAAAACCTTTGCAGCCCTAGGAAGGACGAGCATGCGCAGGACTGACACCGAATGCGAGGGTTTGTCTACACGCTGAGACGCTTTTTTCAAAGCGTCCCGTTCTCTCATTTTTTCATTTACTCTCCATCTACCTGTGCCCATTTCAAATCAATGTAACCAACAGGATGACGGACAATGCCCTTTACGCCTTCTTTTTGTAAATAGACTTGGTTATAAAAATGAATGGGAATGATCGGTGCTTCTTCCATCAGAAGTGCCTCGGCATCATGCAACATACGATTTCTCTTTTGTTCACCTGCTTCTTGACTCGCCTTTTTGATCAGCTGATCATACGTATCGTTTGACCAACCTGTCCGGTTCATCGCATTTCCTGTTTGGAAGCTCTCTAAGAAATTGATTGGGTCTGCATAGTCAGCTAGAAATGAACTTTGCGAGAATTGGAATTTGAGTGCCTTTTGATCTTCTGCAAACACATTTGCTTCCATGTTGGCAAGCTTCACATCTACCCCTAGCGCTTCTTTTAATTGCTGCTGAATGGCTTCTGCTTTTTTCTTATTTTCAGGCTTTGTACTATATGTTAATGTGACGGGCGGCAGCTTTGAATAGTTTTCTTCTTTCAACCCTTTTTCTAATAGTTTTACAGCTTCACTCGTATCATGTTTGACAAGATCGCCGCCAGCTTCTCTGAAATCTTCACCCTTTGAATCTAAAATTCCTGGTGAAACGAAGGCACGTGCTGGCTTCTCTTCATTTTTCGTCACGTACTCTACAATATCCTGAGGATTGATCGCCATTTGAAAGGCTTTGCGAATGTTCTTATTTTGAAAAGGCTCCATGTTGACATTTAGGCGATAAAAAAACAGCCCTGCTTGATCTTCAATTTGCACATCTTTGCTTTTTAACAGGTCTTCACTTTGTTCTGCCGGAACGAAGGCCGTATCTAAATCTCCTGATTGATACATTTGGTAATCTGTGTTTCGGTCACTAATCATGAGCCATTTCACTTGATCTAGCTTGACCGTTTGTTTGTCCCAATACGTGTCACTTTTTTCCATTGTAAAGCTTTCATCATGCTTCCACTCTGTCAGCTTAAACGGTCCATTACCGACAAAGGTTTTCGCATCCTTGGCCCAGTTCGGGTCCTTCTCCGCTACCTTCTCATTCACCGGGAAAAAGGCAGGGTTTGCGGTCATATTTAAGAAAGATTTCTGCGGGTATGCTAGCTTGACCTCTAGCGTTTGATCATTAACAGCCTTGACTTTTACATCTTCTTTCTTCCCTTTTCCGCTGTTAAACGCTTCGCCCCCTTCAATCATATAAGCTAAGAATGCCGCAGAAGAGCCCGTCTTTGGATCTAGCAGCCGCTTCCACGCATATTCAAAGTCACTTGCTTTGACTGGATCACCATTTGACCACTTAATCCCATCCCTTAAATGGAACGTGTACGTTTTTCCGTCCTTTGAGATGTCCCATTTTTCCGCCATGGCAGCAGATGGTTCGTGCTTTTCATTCAGTCTCGTTAATCCTTCCATTAAGTTATTGAGCCCTTGCCAGGACACATTATTAAAACCAATGGGCGGATCAAATGATGTCGGTTCGTTTTCATTATTTAATGTTAAAACTTTCTCTTCGCCCTTGCTTGAAGATCCTTTGCCTGCTTGCTCATTGGCTGTACATCCTGCAAGCAGCATCACTGCGATAAAGCACATACTGAGAATCCAACCTGTTTTTCTCATGAAAAACTCCCCCTTTGTGTTGAAGATAAAACCGTTTGCTTCGCTCGTTCATCTTGAAGCCAGCAATGTACTGCATGTGTAGGTGAACGCTGCGTTTCATGCGGCATGATATGATCACACACTTTCATCGCAGACGGGCATCGATCGGTATATGGACATCCTTTTGGCGGGGCAAATAAATCAGGCGGGCTTCCTTCAATAGGAATGAGTTCATCTTTCATATCCAGCCTTGGAACGGATTGCAGTAGCCCTTTTGTATAGGGATGCTGCGGACTGTAAAAGATATCTCGCCTTGTCCCAACTTCAACGATTTTCCCCCCGTACATGACGGCCACTCGATCAGCGACTTGTGCTACGACCCCTAGGTCATGTGTGATTAAAATAATCGTCACGCCTGTTTTTTTCTGAATCTCCTTAAATAGTTCTAAAATCTGCGCCTGTATGGTGACATCTAGTGCAGTTGTCGGTTCATCTGCAATCAGCACCTTCGGCTCACAAATAAGAGCCATTGCAATCATGAGCCGCTGCCTCATGCCACCGCTGAATTGATGCGGATATTGCTTCAGTCTCTCTTTCGGCTGCGGTATCCCCACCAAGTCAAGCATACGAAGCGCCTCTTCTTTCACTTCTTTTTTTGTCAGCTTCTGATGCACTTTTGCAGCTTCCATCAGCTGATCCCCAATTGTTAGCGTCGGGTTGAGTGCCGTCATAGGATCTTGAAAAATCATGGAGATATCGACACCACGGATGCTGCGCATGTCTTTTTCAGATAATGACAGCAAGTTGCGATCACGAAACCAAATTTCCCCTTGATCGACTTGTGCGCTGTATGCAGGGAGAAGCCGCATGATACTTTGAGACGTCACACTTTTTCCGCAGCCTGATTCTCCTACAATGGCGAGGGTTTCTTTTTCATACACATCCACATTCACCCCGCGTACCGCTTGAACAGAACCGCCATATGTCCGAAAGCTAACATGCAGATCGATAATCCGAAGCATTTTTTTCATCACGCCATCACCTCTTCATCTTCGGATCAAGCGCATCTTGCAAGCCATCACCTAAATTATTAAAGCAAAACATCGTCAGCGAAATAAAAAATGCCGGAAAGAATAAACGCCACCAGTGGCCATTATCTGACAGCACTGTCGGCAAGGCGTCATTGGCCATCACACCCCAGCTTGCAAACGGGGCTTGAATCCCTAAACCGAGAAAACTTAAGAATGCTTCAGCAAAAATCGCTGTCGGTACAGTTAGCGTCATCTGGACAATAATCGGTCCCATCGTATTCGGCAGTAAATTTCTGCGGATGATGCGCAAGCTTTTTGCGCCAAAGGTTTTCGAGGCAAGGACATATTCTTGGCTTTTCAGCTGAAGGACTTGACCTCTCACGATTCTTGCCATCCCGATCCAGCCTGTGACAGTGAGCGCCACAATAATAGTGACAAGCCCAGGCCCCATCAGGACCATCAATAAAATGACGACGAGTAAATACGGCAGACCGTAAAGCACCTCGACGATCCGCATCATGACATGGTCATACTTCCCGCCTTTATAGCCTGCAATACCGCCATAGATGACACCGATTGCAAAATCAATGAGAGCGGCCATCACGCCCACAAATAATGAAATGCGTGCGCCGTACCAAGTACGTGTAAACACATCACGTCCAAGCTCATCTGTTCCAAACCAGTGAGCAGCTGACGGTGGCAAGTTTTGCATAGAAAGCCGCTGTTCTGTCACACTATTCGGCGCAAGAAGTGGACCTAATACAGCCATGAGGAAAAGAAAAATCAGCACCGATAAACTAAACATAGCGAGTTTATTTTGTTTTAACCGTCGCCAAGTATCTGCCCAATACGAAAGTGAGGGTCTTTTAATGGCATGGACTTCAGATGTCTTTTGTTCTTTAGGAGCAAACCATTCATCTGGCACTTCATGCGCTTGATTCGTTTGATCATGCTGAAGGTGTATGCTCATGCCTTTCCTCCTTTCTGATGCAGCTGGATCCTTGGATCAAGCAGACGATATGTCACATCTACAATGAAAAGAAGGGTAATTAAGATGATGCTGTAAAAAACAGTAGTTCCCATGATGACAGGATAGTCACGGTTGTTAATACTCTCGACAAAGTATTTTCCCATTCCAGGGATCGCAAAGATTTTTTCAATGACAAAGCTGCCTGTTAAAATACTTGCGACAAGTGTGCCAAGGATCGTGACAACAGGTAAAAGTGCATTCCGCAGGGCATGTTTAAACACAATTTTATAAGGGGAAAGTCCTTTCGCTTTTGCAGTTCGAATATAGTCCTGCGACAGCACTTCAATCATGCTCGATCTCGTTAACCGGGCAATGATCGCCATTGGACCTACCGCCAGTGCAATGGTAGGAAGCACCATATGCATTGGACTTGTCCACATCGCTGTAGGAAAGAGTTTTACATTCACAGCAAGCTGCTGAATTAATAAGGTAGCAAAGATAAAGTTGGGTATGGATATACCGAAAACAGCAATCGTCATGGCGATATAATCAATCAAGCCATTATGCCGGAGGGCAGCCATGATTCCGAGCAAGATGCCGGAGATGACAGCAATCAAAATAGAGATAAGACCAAGTTCTAATGAGACTGGAAAACCTCTCGCCAATAAATCATTGACACTTTCAGAAGGCTTTTTAATGGAAGGACCAAAATCAAAAGTAACGATGGATTTTAAATAGATCATATATTGAACATAGAGTGGCTCGTCTAAGTGATAGTAGCTTTCGAGGTTTCGCTGGACAGTTTCGTTTGTATTTCGTTCTTCATTGAAGGGCGATCCTGGGATGACCTTCATTAAAATAAACGTTAAAGTTGTGATGGTTAAAATCGTGGCAATCATGGCAATCAAACGCTTGAGCAAAAAGCTGGCCATCTGCTGTCTCCCCCTCGCTTAACAAAATGTTGTACGTGCGGCAAGCTCTGTCATGACAAGCATCGCTTGGTAGGCTTCTAATATATTCTCTGCTTGGTACGTCACCGTTGTTGTCCCTTCGATGATGGCCGTACCCGGCATTAAATTCGCCCATTCGGCTTGTCCATAATTGGCAAACTCGATTTTCAGCACTGGCTGCTCAGGAGGCGTGAGCGGCTTCATTTGATGAATTTGTTTCATGGCAGCTTCCACTTGCTGCGAGATGAGGGTGCTCACTTTCGCTGGTGTTAAGCATTTCACAGCAGATCTTGAAATGGTTTCTTTCACCGCCACTGTTTTCACGCCAGGCATTAACTTTTCAGCTTCAAGTGCTGCTTGATCGTCTCCGCATACAAGAATGACCGGAACACCATAATAGCCTGCGACATACGCATTAAAGCCCATTTCACCAATCGGATGATCATTTATGTAAAAATGTCTGACACCAAAAATCATACTGTGAGACATCACACCTTTCATTGATGCCCTTGCATGATAGCCTAAAAAAACAGCGGCATCATACGTTTGATCTAATCCTTGGACCATTGAATAAGGCTTTACATCACCTGATATGAGAGATGCTTCCTCATGCAAATCTTCAATCAACAGATTATTCATTTTAGAATGGCTATCATTCACTAAAATATCGGTCGCCCCATGTGTAAGAAGAGCTTCTACACAGGCGTTCACTTCACCTGTCATGATTTTTCTCCCGCGCTCATAATTGTGCTGGCGGCTATCAACAAATGTATGATCAGCTAGACCAGTAATTCCCTCCATATCGACTGATAAATAGAGCTTCATCCCCATCCCCCTTTAATTAAACTTAAAATTTGTGTATATTTTTCTAAATTTTCTAAAAAATTATATGAGAACTTGATTGATTTTTCAATACAATGTCTGAAAATAAGGAAATTAGACTCAGGTAATACAGGTCAAAAGCATTGATGATAAAGGATTTATTTTACAGAAAAAACACCACTAGCTATGTCTTTAGTGGTGTTTGTCTGCTTCATCGATTTGCGATTTTAGTTGCGCATATTTTTTCATCGTTTGTGTAAACAAGTCATCGAACATTTGCGGTGCCTGCTGCTGGATGACTGCAGCGCCTTCTCCTGTAATCCCGCCTTTTGTTGCGACCCTGTTCACCGTTTCAGCAAATGTCAGTCCGCGTTCAACAAGAACTTGTCCTGTACCGAGCAGCGCATATGTTAAAAATTCATAGGCTTCTTCTAAAGAAAGCTCACTATTCCGAACAGCGGCTCTTGCCATTTCTTCAAAGATTGCTGCAATAAATCCCGGAGAAGAGCTTGTCAAATTACTTGCGGCATCAAACCGGTCCTCTTCCACTTCCCTGACGATACTAAAAGCTGAAAGCAGGCGGTGGAGTCGTTCTTGTGCCTCCTGCCCAGCAGTTTCACCATGCGCCACAAGGGATACACCCGTTCCTACGGCTGATGTCAAAGTGGGAATGTATCTAGACACCGGCTGATTCGTATGTTGCATTAATTTGTCTAACGTGACAGCCGCTGCCACTGATACGATATGAAGAGATGTCTTTGCGGGGCTCAGCTGATCTAAGACATCAAGTACAGCAAGCGGTGGTACACAAACAAACACGACATCACATGATGCAGAGATGTCATCTAAAGAGCAAATGTTGACATGCTGGTTCTTCTCTTTCAGCTGTTGCAGACGCTCCGTTTCACTTCTTGTATGGATCATAAACTGACTGGCATGAAGTACTCCTTTATCCAGCCATTTTTGTACCATCATATCTGCCATGCTTCCATATCCAATGATTCCAATAGTCTCCACAGTTTAATCTCCTCTATTTTGCTTAGATTCACTACTTATTTTAACAATTTCCCACAATGTTTTCATTTTTATCCCACACTTTTTTCTTACGATAAAGTCAGTATCCACCACATACAGTCAAACATCTTGAACACATACATGTAAAAATCGATGAAAGAGAGTGATCTTAATGACACAACACAAAGATGAAAAACACACTTCTTATGAATTACAAACAATTGAACAGCCGAAAAAACAGCAGAAGAAGCCAAGTGGCTGGCTAAAGCCATTTGTCAGCGGGGTTGTAGGCGGTACGTTAGCGTTAGGTGTTTACGTTCTGACTCCATATGCTCAGCATTCAGAAAATCATTCAACTGATTCGTCAACGAAAACAGCCGCTGTATCGACAAATGATACAAGTACAAATTCGTCAAAAACAACAGCGTCACAAACATCCAATTCGACCAGCAGTATTTCCAGTATGGTCGAAAACGTATCACCAGCCATCGTCGGCATTACAAACTATCAAACACAAAGTCAAACAACCACAGATTTTGGTAATATGAACACACCTTTTGATGGATCACAGCAAAATCAAAACAGCAGCAGTCAAGAGCAAGAAAGCGGTACCGGATCAGGGGTTATTTTCAAAAAATCCGGCAGTAAAGCCTATGTATTAACAAACAACCATGTGATTGAAGGAGCAAATAAATTAACAGTCTCCTTGCATAATGGCAAGACGGTGGAAGGAAAAGTAGTCGGTTCTGACCCGCTGACTGATCTTGCTGTCGTGGAAATTAGCAGCAGCGGCGTTACAAAAGTCGCTGAACTTGGAGACTCCTCATCCCTTCGTGCGGGAGAAACCGTCATTGCAATCGGAAATCCGCTTGGTGAAGATTTATCAAGAACAGTGACACAAGGAATTGTCAGCGGTGTCGATCGAACAGTGTCTATGGATACATCAGCTGGCGAAAGCAGTATTAATGTCATTCAAACAGATGCCGCCATTAACCCAGGTAACAGCGGTGGACCGCTTTTAACAACAGACGGAAAGGTTGTGGGGATCACCAGTATGAAAATTTCTGAAACAGGTGTGGAAGGTATCGGGTTTGCGCTCCCAATCAATGATGTCAAACCAATTGCAGATCAGCTTCTCACAAAAGGAAAAATCGAACGACCTTATATCGGTATCAGCATGCTGGATCTCGAACAAGTACCAGATGCTTATCAGAAGGAAACGCTTGGACTGACAAGCAGTCAGCTCGATAAAGGCGTGTACGTAAAAGAAATCGCTGCTGGCTCACCTGCTGCCAAAGCTGGATTAAAGGCAGAGGATGTCATCACCGCCATCAATGGCAAAAAAGTGACAACCGGCAGTGAATTACGCCACGAGCTTTACACGAATGCAAAAGTAGGAGATACCATCAGCATCACACTCGTTCGTAATGGAACAGAAGAAACAAAACAAGTGACATTAACACAATCTGAATCAAAGCAAGTCAGCTCTTAACGAAAAAAGCAGCTCAATTTTTATGAGCTGCTTTTTTCATGTTCACTTGATTGGGACCAATCTTTGTTCAATTTCTGCTCGTTTGTGCTCTAAAAATGGTGGAAGTGCTAATTGATCACCAAGTTCATCCACGCTTTCATCCACTGTGAATCCCGGACCATCTGTTGAGATTTCAAACAAAATGCCGTTTGGCTCTCTAAAATATAAGGCTTTAAAATAAAAACGTTCTACAACACCAGAGTTGGTGAAACCGGCTTTGGCTATTTTATCATGCCATTTTTCAAGCTCTTCTGCGTCCGCTACACGAAAGGCTACGTGATGAACACTCCCTCTGCCAGATCGCTCAACAGGTCCTTCTGCTTTTTCAATGACATGAATCTCTGTTCCAGCTCCGCCTTGTCCTGATTCAAAAATCGTTACGATTTCCCCATCATTTGATTGTTCACGTGCTTTTTCTGTGAAACCAAGGATGCTCGTTAACACACTGATCGTTTTATCTGCTTCTGCGACTGTTAATTCTACTGGCCCCAAACCTCTGATCGCAAAATCAGCAGGAATCTCATCATGCACTGGCGGCTTCGCTCCATCTTGAACGCTTGGTTCTACAGTCAAAAACAGCTGCTGTCCTTCTGGATCTGTAAATTTCAAAGCAGGTCTGCCGCCTCTTAAAGAAGCTGTTTCTTTCTTTACACCTTTTTCTTCAAAGCGCTTTTCCCAAAAAGTGAGTGCCTCTTCTGAAGTGACAATCAGACCTGTGCGTGAGATCGCATTTGTTCCGTCCAGCCGGCGGGCGAGCATCGGTATTTCAAAAAACGTCAGCTCTGTACCAGGTGAGGCGACCTCATCTCCATAAAATAGATGATACATCGATGGATCATCTTGATTAACTGTTTTTTTTACCAGTTTTAAGCCAAGGATTTGGCGGTAGAAATCAACGTTTTTCTGAGCATTTGCTGTTAGTGCTGATACGTGGTGAATCCCATTTATTTTCATTGTGTTCACTCCTATTATAAAATATCTCGAATTCAAGATAATATCCTTATGAATAAAATAGGTCATTTTAGAAGAAAAGTCAACCATTCGGCTGCATCTTTATTGGATGTTCGGCTTTCGCCTATTAAATTAACATTACATCAAAAATATTCTTATATTGTTCGTTTTTAAGATAACATTCATCCTAATATCTCCAATAAACGAACACTTTTAAATACAAATACGAAAATCAGAAAATTTTTTTAATTCTTGTTTTCCTAAAATCGTATTACAATGAACAAAATACATGTCACAGTAACGTATGAAAGTGATGCAGGAGGTCGTGTGTAATGAACAAAGAACAACCAGCGTTAAAACAAGACATCGGCTTATTTTTTGCCCTATCTCTTGTCATCGGAACAATTATTGGATCTGGCGTTTTTATGAAGCCTGGCAACGTCCTTTCTTATTCAGGAAGCTCAGGCATCGCCTTATTCGCATGGCTGTTAGGCGGGATCTTAACTCTAGCAGGCGGACTCACAGTCGCTGAAATTGGTACACAAATCCCACGTACTGGCGGTTTATATGCCTATCTTGAAGAAGTATACGGTGAATTTTGGGGCTACTTATGCGGCTGGGTGCAAATTATTATTTACGGGCCAGCGATTATTGGTGCTCTTGGTCTTTATTTTGGTTCATTATTAGCTAATTTATTTTCTCTTTCTTCTTTATGGGCTACAACCATTGGCATTATCACCGTTCTTTTTTTATGTGTGATCAACATCATGGGAACGAAATATGGTGGTTTTGTCCAAGGACTGACCACGATCGGAAAGCTTGTTCCGATTGCAGCAATTATTGTGTTTGGCTTATGGAAAGGAAATGAACATATTTTCACAGCCGTCAATGAGAGTATCGCACAAATGAACTTCGGCGCAGCAATTTTGGCGACATTATTCGCCTATGATGGCTGGATTTTGCTTGCAGCGCTTGGCGGTGAAATGAAAAATCCAGAGAAACTGCTTCCTCGCGCGATGGCAGGCGGTATTTTAATTGTCACAGCATGTTATCTCTTTATTAACATCGCCCTTTTGCATGTGTTACCAGCTGATCAAATCGTTCAACTAGGTGAAAATGCCACAAGCACAGCTGCTACAATGCTCTTTGGTCCCATTGGCGGTAAAATTATTAGTATCGGAATCATCATTAGTATCTTTGGCTGTTTGAATGGAAAGGTTCTTTCGTTCCCGCGTGTCATTTTTGCGATGGCAGAACGAAAACAAATTCCATTTGCCAAAGCCATTTCACGCATTCATCCTACTTTTCAAACACCTTGGATCGCTGTATTTGTACAGATTTTGATTGCCATTGTGTTTATGATCGTCAGTAATCCCGAGAAGCTGTCAGAGGTTTCGATTTTCATGATTTACATCTTTTATGTGATGGCCTTTTTCGCTGTCTTTAAGCTAAGAAAACAAAACAAGGGAATAAAGCGCGCTTATAGCGTACCACTTTACCCGCTCACACCGATCATTGCGATTATCGGCTCTTTCTTTGTCTTAATCAGCACCATGATCACCGATTGGCTAAGCTGCCTGATCTCCATGCTGATCGGCATTGCCGGACTGCCGATTTATTACTACATGAAAAAAACACAAAATAAAGCAGAGCGCTAAGACAGCCTCTGCTTTATTTTTTATATTGTTTAATGACCTTATAAGATTCGTTTAAATATCTCATCAGCCGGTATGGCTTACTTAAAACCCGGATGGGGAGTCTTGAAATAAATCCATTCAGATTCGCCTTATACTCCTGCGTCATCCGCTTCGGCTTTGTGGCAATTTTTTCATATACTTCTTTGTAAAATTCCTTCATGATGTCGACTTGCACACTGATCTTCTGATGACACTCTGTACACTCAACGCTTTTCATCTGATCATTCACATAAACGATGCTGTGGAGGGTCTCTTCTTGGCACCGAGTACAGTGTAGGTTTGCTTCCATTTCGGTTTTCTTCAAGATACACAGCTCCTTTCTCGTTTGATGTTGCTCTTTTTATACAATACGATAGCTGTCAGCTGTTTATTGGACAGACGCTTCCTTTAAAATAGCTGCCGCAGTCAATTCATCGGTGACGAGCACCTGAATAAAGCCGCCGTTTAAGGCCCCTAAAATACTTTCAGCCTTATGGGTTCCTTCTACAACTGCGATGACTTTTTTCACGTTCTTTAATTGTTCTAACGATAATCCAATCACCTTTTGGTTCAGCTCATCTTGGACTGGTTTCCCTTCCCCGTCAAAGAAACGAAAACCAATATCACCAACAGCTCCTGATTGCCTTAAACCAGACAAATCCTCTTCTTTTAAATAACCGACTGTTTTCAATGTAGAGCCTTTATGCGGATTCCCAATACCGATCAGGGCAATATCAACATTTCTGCCTTCTTCAAGCACAGCTTCTATGTCCTGCATCGCCATCAGCCGCTCTTTTAATTCTTCTGTTTCTAAAATCGCAGGTGCATATAAATAGGAACACGTACCATTCATCTTCTTTGCCAGCTCATATGCCAGCTGATTCGCGTGAATGTCGACTGCCTGCCTGCCCATTCCGCCCTCTAAAGGAATGACTTTGACATCGTTTCTTCGTTCAAATGGATATTCCTTCACGAGCTCGGCAAGTGTGGTCCCCCATGAAATACCGATTTTCTCAGCGCCTTTCATGTTTTTAGAAAGATAATAGGCGCCCGCTTGACCGACTGCCCGTTTGACCATCTCAGACATTGTCCCGACACTTGGGACAACGACAGCATCCGTTAATTGAAAAGTTGTTTCCAGCTGCTTTTCAAGTTCCACTGTATGAATACTTTCGTCTTTAATGTACACTTCAACGATTCCCACATCTTTTGCTTTTTGTAAGAGCTTTGAAATGACTGGTCTTGAGACATTGAGCTTTTTTGCAATCTCCTGCTGCGTCCACCCGTCTGTATAATAAAGATGAGCAACCTTGACGAGCTGTCGTCTTTCTTCCCAATTCAGCATGTGACATCATCCTTTTAATATACTATGATTACCAGTATACCAAACATTCGTTTCTAATTGGAACAATTGTTATGAAAATGACAAAAAGAGCGATCAACTCTCCGCTCTTTTTCCCTCGCTATATTTAGGCTGATACGTTCTCCCGCCGTCTAATAAGAGTATCTGTCCGTGCAAATAGCTTCCCTCGTCACTTGCGAGAAATAAAGTGACTCCAGCAATATCTTCCGGTTTTCCTAATCTCCCGATAGGAATAAGTGATCGAAGCTGATTTTTCTCAAACTCAGTCGGATAGAGACTATCAAGCATCTGAGATTCAATGACGCGCGGTGCAATGACATTGATGCGGACATGATGGGAACCCAATTCCTTTACAAGCGAACGCATGAGACCAAATGCCCCGGCTTTTGACGCGTAATACTGGATGCCGCCGCCAGAGCCTGTTATCGCAGATCCTGATCCAATAATGACGACGCTGCCTTCTTTCCGCTCACATAGATAGGGTGCTAATGCTTTGATGCAGTAGAAAAGACCATATAGATTCACAGCCAGTGTCTTTTTCCAAAGTGAAAAATCAACATCTAAAAAAGGAAGGGATTTCGTCATTCCTGCTGAATAGACAAGATGCCCAATACCGCCCAGCTCCCTTTCAGCTGCTGACGCCATTTGCTGAACACTTTCCCACGATGAAACGTCAGCTTGGAACGTCAGCAGCTGAGGATGCTGTTGTTTTAAAAGCGAAAGTCCCTGTTCATCTATATCTGACACAGCTACACGATGCCCTTCTTTTAAAAAACGCTGAGCAATTTCTTTGCCGATCCCTTGGGCGCCACCTACGATGAGAACTGGTTTTTGTTGATTAGCCAGCGCTCTCACCCCCATCAAGCATAATCGCTGCTCCATCTGTAAATGCGCCGTACGATGTACTTAAGAAAACCGTCATATGAGCCACCGTCTCCTTGATTTGCTCTTTGTCAGGAAGCAAATGGAGAGGCGGCGGAAGTAGTGCCAATACCCGGATGCCTTTGTCTTTAAATTCGCGCGCTAACCCTTTTGTCATGGCATTCAACATACTATTTGATGTAGCATGTGAGATCCCGCCATCACCTGTTATGCTGCCTGATGAGGAAATATTAATAATGCAGCCTTGCTTCTGATCCACCATATGCCACACTGCGGCTTGACTAGAAAGAAAGACTGTATTTACGGACCTTTCCACTTCATCGACCCATATCTCAGGACTTACGTCATCAATCTCCCCATCTGCTGTTTGCTCGGCTTGATTGACTAAAATATCAAGCTTGCCGCATGTATCGATGACTTGTCTTAGCATAAGCGTGGCATCACGCGGTGTCTCAAGCGGATTGATGACAACAGTCGATTGGCCGCCTAATTTTTCAATGTCTTCGCTTATCGACTTTGCTTTTGATTCATCACGAAAAGCGTGTATGAAAACATGTGCACCTGCCCGGGCCAAAGCCAGACAGATGGCTTCTCCAAATCCATCTGTGCTATCTGTCACAAGTGCCACTTTCTGATGAAGCTGGACATGCACACGGATCTCCTCCCTATCCCTTGTTTGGCATTTATTTTCTCAGCTTACTTACAATATCAAGAGCTGCTTCATAAAAGCCTTCTGAGATGGTTGGATGCGGATGAATCATTTTGGCCATCTCTTCAGCTGTTCCTTCTAAATACATAAATGAGGAAGCCTCTGATATCATCTCCGTTACATGCGGACCAACCATTGTAGCGCCAATGACTTCACCATATACGGTATCGTACACGAGTTTAATAAAACCGGTTTGAACACCTGCTGCCAACGCTTTTCCGCTTGCAGCTAAATCAAATCGCTCTGCCCGCACGTTTAGCCCTTTGGCTTTTGCCTCTTTCTCTGTCAGTCCCACACTCGCTACTTCTGGCAATGTATAAATACATCTAGGAACGATGTCGTGATTCATTCTTTCATGCTCGCCGCATATATTGCTAATCGCAACAGCTGCCTCTGCCATCGCCGCATGAGCGAGCTGATAGCCGCCGGCTACATCTCCAATTGCATATACACCTTCAGCACTTGTCTTCATCTCGTCGTTTACTTTAATAAAAGGGCCATCCAGCTGAAGATCGAGCTGACTGACAGCAGAGACATTTGGTCTTCTTCCGACGCAAACTAGCAGTCTTTCAGCCGTAAAGATGTGCGTCTCTCCTTTATCGTCTGTCGCATGAATCGCTTTGACTCCTTCGCTTTCTGTTACCTCTGTCACCGTCGTTTTCTTTGCGATATGGATGCCTTTTTTCTTCAATTCTTTTTCTAGTAATTTCGACGCTTCTTCATCTTCCTGCGGAATAATCGACGGAGCGGCTTCTATAATGGTGACTTTTGATTGGAGACTCTGGAAGATACATGCCAGCTCAAGACCAATTACACCCCCGCCAATAATGACGACAGATGCAGGAATATCTGGGATGTCAAAGATCGTATCACTTGTGTCAAATTGAATCTCTTTGAGCCCTGGAATAGGCGGAATAGCAGGTGATGAGCCAGTGGCAATGATCAGCTCTTTTGTTTCAATCGTTTCTGACCCATCTTGTTTTTCAATGTCAATACGATTTTTTGTCACAGCTGTGCCTCTGCCGTTATATACATCAATCTTTCCTTGCTTTAATAAGAAGGCGATTCCGCCTCTGAGTTTTTCGATGACATCATCTTTACGTTTTCTCATTTTATCGAAGGAAAGAACCATCTCACCTGTTTCGATTCCCCAGCTTTTTGCTTTCTCAATGGATTCAATGACTTCTGCATGTTTGAGCAGTGTCTTTGAAGGGATACAGCCTCGATTTAAACAAGTCCCCCCTAGAAAATCCTCTTCAATCAATGCAACCTTGTGTCCACGTTCAGCGGCTTGAAGGGCGGCAGTGTATCCGCCAGGCCCTCCGCCAATGACTGTCAGATCATACGTTTTTGTCATCCGATTCATCTCCTACATTAGCAATTCAAATGGTTGTTCAAGCACTTTTTTAAGGTCTGTTAAAAAGGCTGCTGCTGGTGCACCATCTACCACTCGATGATCAAATGATAAGCTGACGCCCATCATTGGCCGCACCTGAATTTCTCCATCGATCACTACAGGTTTTTCTTGAATGCGCCCAACACCTAAAATCGCCACTTCCGGCTGATTAATAATTGGGGTAAACGTGTCAATGGCATACATCCCTAAGTTACTAATGGTAAATGTAGACCCTTTCAACTGGTCTGGCAGCAGCTTTTGATCGCGTGCATTTCGACCAATTTCTTTTGCTTCTTTTGTGAGCTGTTTCAGCCCTTTTTGATTTGCATGAGAGATGACCGGAACCATTAAGCCGTCTTTCACAGCAACCGCAAGACCAATGTGCACATCCTCATGGAAATGGAGCTCATTTTGTTCAAACGTCATATTGATTTGCGGATGGCGCGTGAGGACACTGCTGACCGCATGGATGATGATTTCTGTAAACGACAATCTGTAGCCTGTCTCTTTTTCTATCGCTGGGAGCAGCTGTTTGCGCACTTCTTTTGCTTTTGTCATATCAATTTCACTTGTTAATGTGACGTGCGGCGCTGTAAAGGCACTTTGTGACATGCGATCTGCGATCACTTTTCTCATCCCGGCTAGTTTTTGTGTTCTCACTGGAGCAGCTTCTGCCTTTTGTGCGCCTGCTGCTGTCACATCACTCTTCATGATTTTGCCGTGAGCGCCAGAACCAGCAACATTCGCTAAGTCGATCCCTTCACGAGCAGCCACTTTTCCTGCAAGTGGTGATATGCGCTGGCCTTCCTCGTTCGTATGAAGGGCCGCTTCGACATCCCGTTTTTGAATTCTGCCTTTTGGTCCTGTACCAGATACTTCGTGAATGGCTACTTGGTGATCTTTTGCCGTTTTTCTCGCTGCAGGTGTTGCGCGTACTTTCTCACCCACCGTTGGTTCAACTTCAGTCGAAACAGATGGTTCAGATGGTGATGACGTTCCGCTGTCTTCAGAAGACGCTTCATCTGACTGCGCTGGCGGCTCGCTCGGTACCTGCTCATTAGCCTCTCCGATATATCCAATGACAGCATTAACTGGAATCTGATCATCTGCTTCGTAATATTTCTTTAGAAAAACGCCATCATCATAGGCTTCAACCTCGATATTGATTTTGTCTGTCATAATCTCAAATAGAGGCTCACCGATTTCAACCGAATCTCCTTCTTCTTTAAACCATTGAAGCAAGGTACCGATCTCCATCGTACTGCTTAGCTTCGGCATAAATATCTCTTTTGGCATGATCTTCTCCCCTTTACTTAAGAGCGCACGAGCTCTTTTGCTGCTTCAATAATATCTGGTACTTGTGGAATGACTGCTTTTTCCAGCGTTGGGTTGTACGGTATTGGAACGGCAAGACCGCCAAGTCGTTTAATAGGTGCATCTAAATAGTCGAAGGCTTCACTTTCCGCTATCATACTCGCAATCTCTCCGCCGTAGCCGCCTCGTTTCACTGCCTCATGCACAACGATACATTTGCCTGTTTTTTTCACAGATTCAATAATGGTTTCTTCATCTAATGGGACGAGCGTTCTCGGATCAATGATCTCGACATCGATTCCTTCCGCTTCTAGTTCCTTCGCTGCTTCGAGTGCTTTGTGCACCATAATGGCTGTTGCGACAATTGTGACGTCCTTTCCGCTTCTCTTCACATCCGCTTTCCCTAAAGGAATCGAATACTGCTCTTCTGGTACTTCACCAATTGTTTTATATAAAAGCTTGTGTTCATAGAAAATGACAGGGTTGTCATCATCCATTGCTGCTTTTAAAAGTCCTTTTGCATCATAAGCTGTTGAAGGCTGAACCACCTTTAGTCCAGGAATATGAGCCATCCACGCTTCTAAGCTTTGGGAGTGCTGCGCTGCGGCACCTGTCCCGGAACCTGCTGGTGTTCTGACAACAAGCGGCACTTTCCCTTTTCCGCCAAACATGTAACGTGTTTTCGCTGCTTGGTTTACAAGCTGATCCATTGCAATTGTAATAAAGTCAGAGAATTGTAGTTCTAAAATCGGACGCATCCCTGTCAAAGCCGCTCCGACTGCGCCTCCTGCGATGGCAGCCTCTGAAATCGGCGTATTGCGGACGCGTTCTGGACCGAATTCCTCGATCATCCCGCGCGTGACACCAAATGCGCCACCGTATACGCCGATATCTTCACCTAAAATGAAGACATCTTGATTTTTTCTCATTTCCTGACTCATTGCTTCTCGAACGGCTTCTAAATATGAAATCTCTCTCACTGTCGTGTTTGTCACGTGATTCCCCTCCTAATTAGGCGTATACATCCTCTAATAGTGTGTCAATTGATGGTTCTTTACTATTTTTCGCAAATTCAACAGATGCCTCGATCTCTTGCTTCGCTTCTTCTTGTAAACGAGCAGCCTGCTCTTCTGTCAGAACATCTAGCTCCATTAAGAGTGACTTAAAGCGTTTAATTCCGTCTTTTTGTCTCCATTCTGTCTCTTCTTCACGTGTACGGTATTTTTTCGCATCACTCTTTGAGTGACCCTTCCAGCGATACGTTTTCATTTCAATGAGTGATGGCCCTTCTCCAGCTCTTGCACGGCTTACCGCTTCATCTACTGTATTCATGATCTCAACCATGTCATTTCCATCAACTGTTTTCCCTGGCATTCCGTAGCTTTCTGCTCTTGTTGAGATGTCTTCAATGTTGATCATTTCTTTCACAGGACCAGACATGCCGTATTGGTTGTTTTCACAAATAAACACAACAGGTAAATCCCAAATGGAAGCAAGATTCAGCGCTTCATGGAAGCTGCCTTCATTTGTGGCGCCGTCTCCGAAGAAACAAAGGACCACAAAGCCTTCCTTTTTCATCTTGGACGTGAGCGCCGCACCTGTTGCAAGTGGAATACCGCCGCCAACAATTCCATTTGCCCCAAGGTTTCCTTTTTCTAAATCGGCAATATGCATGGAACCGCCTTTTCCTTTGCAGTAACCTGTTTCACGTCCGAACAGTTCAGCCATCATTTTATTGACCTCTGCACCTTTTGCAATACAGTGACCATGTCCGCGGTGTGTACTGACAATCTTATCTTCATCCTTTAACACAGCAATAGATCCAACAGCCGATGCTTCCTGTCCAACACATAAATGGGTCGTTCCATGGATTAATCCTTTAGCAAAGAATTGATCGACCTTTTCATCAAAATATCTTACTAACCACATTTGTTTATATAAATCTGCTAATTTCTCATGACTAATCTGTTCAGGCAAAGTGATTTGTTTTTGCATTTCTTCTCTCCCCTTTACATTTGTTCTTATGTGTTACATTTGTAATTATCATACGTTTAACTCTCATTGAAGTCAAGCATTTCCGTTTATTTTTTAAGCGTTTTCATCTTTTTTCAGAAAAAAAGAGAAAGGCAAAGCCCTTTTCCAAAGACCTTCTCTTTCTCTCCATCTCGTACATTCTCATTCATCTGGATACATCATGATTTTGACGCTTTCACCTTCTGGATGCCTAGCGCATTCTATCGCCTGACGAAGCTGACTTAATGGATATCGATGCGTCACCATTTTTTCTGTATGAACGACCTTTGCTTTTAAGAGCTCCAGCGCTTCACGATAATGGTATGGATGCGACGAATAAGCTCCGACTACTTTCACTTCATCATGGAAAAAACGTTCTGCTGGAATGGAGACATCCCCTTTCGGAAAGTGAGCAAAGACCAAAATCGTTCCGCCTCTTGCGACAGCTTGAAATGCTTCTTTTAAAAGCGCACTGCTCCCCACAGAAATAATAACAAGGTCCGCTCCCTTTCCACCTGTTTCTTTCATGACGCGGTTTTCTACTGGCTCAGATGCTGGATGAAAGGCGACGTCCGCCCCAAGATTTCTTGCTTGAAGGAGCCTGTTCTCATTTACGTCTGTGATCATCACTTTTCCAGCCAAATAATATTTGGCAAGCTGTAATTGAATGCAGCCAATTTGCCCCGCTCCAAGAATCAACACCGAATCTCCAGGATGAACGGGCGCCCTTTCAAAGCCGTGAAGACAGCAGGCAACCGGTTCGACCATCGCTCCTTGTTCATATGAGACGTCATGTGGGAGTTTGCCCATTGTATGCTTCACATGTAAAGCAGGAACACGAATATATTCCGAAAAACCGCCCGGCTCTACATTTGTGGCTGCAAATTGCGGGCACATTGTATAAAATCCTCTTTGACAAAAGTCACAAGTAAAACAAGGGACATGATGCGCTACATACACCCTGTCTCCCGTTTGAACATGTGTGACGTGACGGCCTGTTTCGATAATGTCACCAGCGATTTCATGCCCTAGCACTGTGCCAGGAGGTACCGTCTCATGTGTCGCTTTATAAATATCCGTCCCGCATAACCCGCAGGCACGCATTTTTAATAATACTTCATCATCACCAATGGCTGGCCGCTTCCGCTCCTCGTAACGAATGTCCTCTGAAGAATAAAAGACAGCTGATTTCATTTAGCCGCATCCTCCTTTTCATCACATGTCGCAAGACTCTGCAAGGATTGAACGAGCTGCTTGTACTCACTCATCTCACTTGAAATCCAGTAGCGTCCGCCAAATATTCGCGCAGGTCCCACTCTGACATATACTTTCCCGATATGAGGATATGGTTTTAAAAACAATTTTCCTTTAATATCGGACACGACATATGTGTGCCACCTGCCAAAAGCACCTATTTTCAGCTCATCTTCACTAATCATGATATTCGTTGGCTGATTCAGGCCAGTGATGCTAGAAAGCATAAGGATAGGCAGCGTATAGACACCTAACACAGCTAATGGCTCAGGTCCTGCCGACATCAACGTATAAAGAGACCAGAGAAAAAACACACATATTAACAAGGCCGGAAGGAAAATAGAAAACATGGCAGACGTTCGGCTATAAGCATGCTGCTGCATGAGAGCTCCTCCTTTCAAATGACATGGAAGGAGCTTTCGCAGCTCCTCCACGCAACCATCGTTCACTTAATATGATCGATAATTTTTTCAATATCCTCTTCAATGCCAAATCCCGTTAAAAAAGACAACGTTTGAATCACAGGCGTTCCTTTTGTATCACTAACAGGCGTTGTCGTCACAATTAAATCAGCACCCTCCGCTTTCTGCGGAACCTCAGATGCCTTACACTGTTCAACGATGACATCGTATCCTTTTTCCTTTAATGTCTCTTCTACCTTTTTTGCTACAACCGTTGACGTAGCAACTGCCGTTCCACAAGATACTAATATTTTTTTTGCCATGAGAATCCCTCCAGCTCATTTATTGATCTTTCTGATCTAAGCCCATTTCTTTTGCATACTGCTTTTTAATATCATTTCGCACCCAGTACCAAAGAAGCGCATATGCCAGTGCACAGACAATCGCTGCAATGAAGTAAGGGTTGCTCGGATCAAGAAGTCTCACCATGATCCAAGGAATGACGTGTGAACCAAGATCAATACCAGAGATCATATTTGCCCCTTCTGGGAAGTCGAAACCAACTGCTTTCCCCATTGTTGTGGCGAGTGGTGCAAGGTTCGTTGCAATGAAGAAAACAATCATTAAAGTAAAAATACTGTTAATGAGGCCGCGAATAATATTCCCACGAGCGGCAGCTACTGCCCATACCACTGTAAATGGCAGAACCGATAAGTCTGCAAACGGCAGCATACCATTGTAGGGAAGAACGACAGCGAGCAAAATGGTGATTGGCACCATCAAAAGGGCTACAGCCATATTCGCTGGATGACCAATGACAATCGCTGTATCCAAACCAATATAGACATTTTTTCCAGGGAAACGCTTTTGAATATAAGAACGAGCACCCTCAGAGATTGGAATAAGTCCTTCCATTAATAAAGCAACCATTCTTGGCATTAACACAAGCACTGCAGCCATTTGAATTCCAAGGGTCATGACACCTTTTGCATCATAGCCACCAAGAAGACCAATAATGATACCAAGTATAAGACCCATCACAAGCGGTTCACCAAAGATGCCAAAACGTTTTTTCAAAGTTTCTGGATCCGCATGAATTTTGTTTAAACCAGGGATTTTATCAATCACGCGGTTTGACGCATACATCAGCGGAGCGAAGTTGACCGTTTCAGCATGAGCCATCGATACGCCTTTTAATCCGAAATGGTGTTCAATCGTCGGTGCCGTCCAATCGGCGAGTTTTAGTGTAATCGCAGAAACGATTAAACCAACGGCAAGGGCTAAGAACATATTATGATAAGCGTAGTAAGTAACAGAAGCAGCGAAAATCAAATGCCAGAAATTCCAAATATCCACATTCAATGTTTTCGTAAAGTTAACAGACAGCAAAATAACATTTAACAAGAGCACAAGAGGAATCATTAAAGGGGCAACAGGTGTACCAAATGAAATAGCGGCTCCAATCGGCCAGCCGACATCTAAAATATCAAGCTTTAATCCAAGAGAATTGACCATGGCTTTGGCTGCTGGTCCAAGACCGCTTACGAGTAAATTAATGACAAGATTGACCCCGACAAATCCAATTCCGATCGTAATACCTGCACGGAAGGATTTTTTAAATCCTTGCCTTAAAATCATACCGAATAACGTCATAATAATTGGGAGCATAATTGTTGGCCCTAAGTCTAAGATGAAATCGACGGCTTGCTTGATCATACATCCACCTCCTGATTTTAAATAAAGCGCTTACATTATGTCGTGAATAACTATTGGTTTAATTCTTTTTGAAGTACATCAACGGCTTCTTCATACGATGTCATCTGAGATAAACTTGTCATTACTTCTTCTTTTCTGAAAAGCGTCATCAGTTTCTCTAACATCACGAGCTGCTTACTAGGTTCAGAGATTGCCAGAACGAACACAATTTTGGCTTGAACTGTCTCATGAGGGCTTCCCATCTTATGAAAAATAACAGGTTCCTTTAATGTCGCTACACTGATCGCCGGTTTGTTTACATGTTCAGGATCTGTATGGGGAATGGCCACCCCAAAGGTCGCAAGAGGAAGACCGGTCGGATATGTTTTTTCTCTTTCAAGCACTGCTGGTAAAAAGCTCGATTTAATATATCCTCCAGTTTCTAACCTTTCTGCTAAATAGGCAGTCACCTCCTCACTTGAAGATGCTTCGTATTGCAGCTCAATCAGCTGTTGATCTAACTCAAACAAGCTGTTCAAACAACCACCCCTTTCATTTGGTTTAAATATGAACACATGTAACAAAAAGAATGAACATTTTAAAATAGAACCTTTTGTGAAGCGCTTACAAATAGATGTTTTATAAAATGTTCAATACTGTTACCTTTGTAAAGATATTATAATATTCGAAATTATAAGTCAATGTTCCTAGGAAAATTTTTATAAAAAAAGATGCAGCTTTTTGCCGCATCTCTTTCATTACATCACATCAACTTCTTGTTAAATATGGCTTCCTATATCTAAAAATTCAGCTACAAAAAGGTTGTCTGTCTGCTCTGTCATTTCTTTTTTTGTGCCGATTTTTTCGATTCTGCCCTCATTCATCACTACAACACGATCAGCGATATCAAACGCTTCTTCTTGATCATGCGTCACAAAGATTGTCGTCATTTGAAATTCTTGATGAACTTTTTTCAGCCAATGTCTTAATTCTTTTCTCACCTTTGAATCTAGTGCACCAAAAGGTTCATCTAAGAGAAGAGCTTTCGGTTTAACGGCTAGAGCACGTGCGAGTGCTACACGTTGCTTTTGTCCACCTGACAGCTGCTCTGGATAACGGTGTTCATACTGCGTTAATTGAACAACTTTCAGCAGCTCATGCACCCGCTCTTTGATGTCTTTTTTAGGCAGCCTTTCTCCTCTAGGTTTCATCTTCAATCCATAAGCCACATTATCAAATACCGTCATATTTCGAAAAAGCGCATATTGCTGAAAGACAAAACCAATTTGCCGTTTTCGCACTGGAATGTGAGTATAATCTTGTTCTCCAAATAAGATCTGCCCTGTATTCGCATCATCAAGCCCTGCAATAATTCTTAATAAAGTCGTCTTACCTGATCCAGATGGTCCTAGTAAGGATATTAATTCCCCATTTCCGATCGTCAAATCCACGTTTTGCAAAACCTTCGTCTGCCCAAATTGCTTTGATATTTGTTTCGCTGTAATCCCCAAGGCTGATCCCTCCATTTATTTTGAACGCTTGCCAAGCCTGTGATCTCTCTGCTGAATGATCTGCTTGATGATTAATGTAATGACCGCTACAAACGCCATGAGAGAGGCCACAGCAAAAGCCGCTTGGAATTGATACTCGTTGTATAGAATTTCTATATGAAGCGGCATCGTATTCGTCATTCCGCGTATATGACCAGATACAACCGACACTGCACCAAATTCACCAATTGCCCTAGCCCCTGCTAAAATGGCGCCGTAAAAAAGGGCCCATTTTATATTTGGAAGTGTCACAAGGAAAAAGGTCTTCCACCCACTGGCACCAAGCGTAAGCGATGCTTCTTCCTCATGAATGCCTTCATTTTGCATAAACGGAATTAACTCTCTCGCAACAAAAGGAAATGTCACAAAGATGGTCGCAAGAATCATCCCCGGTACAGAGTAAATCACTTTCCATCCATTTGCTAAAAGCCACGGTCCTAAAAATCCATTTGAACCAAATAAAAGTACAAATACAAGTCCTGCAATGACAGGTGACACCGCAAACGGAAGATCAATGACAGTCGTTAACAAACGTTTTCCCGGGAAATGAAATTTTGTGATGAGCCAAGCAGCACTGACCCCAAAAATCATTTGAAGCGGCAATGTGATCATCACAATGAAAACAGTCAATTTAATTGCCGCAAGCGTGTCTGGATGTGAGATGGCAAGAAGATAAGAACTCCATCCTTTCTCAAAAGCCTTTGAAAACACAGCAATCAACGGCATGAGTAAAAACAAAATCAAAAAAGCATACACCACACCAATCAACATACTCTTCACCGCTTTTGATTCCGTCACAGGACTCCTGTACTTGATGCGGTGCTCTTTAAGAAGCTCCCTTTCCAATCGTCTCACCTCACTTCCACTTGTTTTTTCCGCTCGACAAACCACTGCAATCCGTGAATCAATAACAAAATGACAAATGATAAGAGCAGCATGAAACAAGCAATGGCTGCGGCACCTTGATAATCATACTGCTCAAGCTTAGACATGATCATCAGTGGTGTAATCTCTGTTTTAAACGGAATATTTCCCGCTATAAACACAACGGAGCCATATTCACCGAGTGCTCTTGCAAATGCAAGAGAAAATCCAGTCATTACCGCTGGAAACAAGGCAGGCAGCAGTACATGAAAAAAGGTCTGTTTTCTTGTAGCACCAAGTATGGCTGCAGCCTCTTCCACTTCCTGCTCAAGCCCCTCAATGACCGGTTGAACCGTTCTTATGACAAATGGAATGCCAATAAAAATCAGTGCCAAAATAATCCCGAGCGGGGTGTAAGCCACCTTCACATGCAAAAATTGCCCAATCCACCCATTCGGAGAATAAAGAGTCGTCAAAGCGATGCCAGCCACTGCCGTTGGAAGAGCAAACGGCAAATCGATGAGGGCATCCAGGATGTTCTTTCCTGGAAACGAGTACCGCGTGAGAACCCATGCGATCAGTACACCGAAACCTGCATTGATGAGTGCAGCTGCAAAAGAAGTCGTAACCGTAAGCTGCAGCGACTTTAGCACCCGCGCATCACTAAAGACATTCCAAATTCCTTCTGCTCCTAATGAAGCCGTCCAAATAAATACCATAGATAAAGGAATCACGACAATCGCACTGACATAAACAAGTGTCACTCCGAGACTCAGCCCGAATCCAGGCAATACACGTTTTCTTTTATTGGCGGCAGCATAGCCTTTCTTCATCACGTCGCCCCCTATTTTTGTCCGCTATATATTTGATCAAATAATCCGCCATCATCAAAAAATCTTTTCTGCGCCTTTCGCCATCCGCCAAATGCCTGATCAATGGTCACCATATCAATTTCTTTAAATTGATCTTTATATTTGTTTAGCACTTCTTGATTTCTTGGTCGATAATAGTTTTTCGCCGCAATTTCCTGTCCTTTTTTAGAATACAAATAATCTAAATAAGCCTTTGCCACTTTCTCTGTTCCTTTTCGTTTCACATTTTGGTCGACAACGGCAACGGGCGGCTCTGCTAAAATACTAATGGAGGGACTGACAATCTCAAATTTGTCTTTGCCTAATTCATGCAGTGTTAAATAGGCTTCATTTTCCCAAGCAATTAACACGTCACCAAGACCGCGCTCGACAAAAGTTGTTGTGGCGCCACGAGCACCTGAATCGAGTACCTCAACATGCTCATATAACTTTTTCACAAAATCCTTCGTTTTTTCTTCATCCCCATGAAAGGTTTTATCGGCATATGCCCATGCGGCTAAATAATTCCATCTTGCACCGCCTGACGTTTTTGGATTTGGTGTGATGATAGATACACCTGGCTGAAGCAAGTCATCCCAGTCTTTAATATTTTTGGGGTTCCCTTTCTTCACAAGAAACACAATCGTAGACGTGTAAGGTGTGGACTGATTCGGAAATTCTTTTTGCCAATCCTTTGAAAGTAGCCCTCGATCTGCAATGGCATCAATGTCGTACCCAAGAGCAAGTGTAGCCACGTCTGCTTCGAGTCCATCAATAATCGATCTCCCCTGCTTACCTGACCCTCCATGAGACTGCTGTATTGTCACATCTTCACCGGTTTTTTCTTTCCAATAAGTCTGAAAGGCTTGATTGTATTCCTGATACAATTCACGGGTAGGATCGTATGACACATTCAACAGCTCAACCTTTCCCTTTTGATTTGAGGCTTCATTCGCATTTGAGCATGCAGCACTTGTGATGATGAAAAGTGTGATCGCAATAGACATCCATATCCATTTTTTCACGTTATCCGCTCCCTTTCACATTGAATAGTGACACCAACCTTGCCGTTTTCAGTTCTATACGCAAAAAAGGCCCTCAGCGATTGAAGTACAAAAAAGTCCTGTACGTCAATGCCAAGAGCCTTCGGTTGTCCGATCAGCTATGTATGATTGATGTTAGTCTATATATTATTCAAACTATTCACAGGTGTCAACTGTGTTTTTATTTTAATGAAAAAAAGAAACGCCTTCCTGATGAGGCGCTTCTTTTCCCGGGAAATGCTATTGATCTGCAGCTACCTTTAGATTGACACCAACAGCAGTTCCATTTCTCGTTGAATCAGCTACTCCAGTAAATGTCCCTGCTTTTCGATCAATCAGTAAAGCTTGCACATTCCCTATATCAATAGGTGAACTGCCAAACTGGTGACCCATATCATTTAACTTTGTTCTTACATCTAGAGGGACACCTACTTCATAACGATACGAAGTTAAGCTGTTTGTGTAGATTCTTGGCTCTTCTACCGCATCCTGAAGCTCCATGTCATATTCAAGTAAATTGAGAATCGTCTGTGAAACAGAAGCAATGATCGTCGTTCCACCAGGAGATCCAACAGTCATGACAGGCTCTCCATCTTTAAAAATGATCGTCGGGGTCATACTTGATAATGGACGTTTATTTGGCTGGACTTCATTTGCACCGCCAGGTCGTGCATCAAAATCAGTTAGTTCATTATTTAAGAAAAATCCATACTCTGGAACAAGAATCCCTGTACCAAATAATTGTTCAATGGTAGTGGTGAATGACACAACATTTCCCCACTGATCTGCAACAGTAAAATGGGTCGTCTCACCAATGGTTTTATCTTCTGGCTGAGGAACAATTGGGGATGGATTTTTTTCATCCTCATATGCCCAAGGATCTCCTTCTTTCGGGCTGCGATTCATTTGATCTAATTGAATGAGAGAGGCTCTTTCTGAAATGTAATCATCGTCTAATAGTCCTTTTAGTGGAACATCTACGAATTCGGGGTCGCCGGCATATGCGGCTCGGTCAGCATAGGAGAGGTGCATCGTTTCAGCAAGAAGCTGATATTTTTCGAATGATTTGGGGTCATACTGAGACAGGTTAAAATGGTCAAGTATTTTGAGAATTTGTAGCATAAACACCCCGCCTGAGCTTGGTGGTGGCATGCTTGCAAGCTGATATCCTTTATAGTCTCCCCAGATTGGCTTGTCAGTCTTGACTTCATAACGTTTGATATCTTTTGAAGTCATCGTCCCGCCAAAATCTTGAACTGTATTTGCAAGTGCCTTTGCTACTTTTCCTTCATAAAACGCTTTGCTTCCTTTTTTCGCAATAAGTTTAAATGTTTTTGCAAGACCTGGCTGGACAAGCAGATCTCCTTCTTCGAGCGGCTGATCATTTGGAAGAAAAATTGGCGCTGCGGCCGTTTTTTTCAATTTTGCTTGATGATCATCAATCGCTTTTGCCAAGACAGAATCAATTTCAAAACCATCTTCTGCAAGTTGAATGGAGGGCTCAATCAATTCCTTCATAGAACGAGTACCCCACTTATCTAATGCAGCTTCAAGACCTTTTACAGTCCCTGGAACACCTACCGCATTTCCATGTGTAGATCGCTCAGCAAACGGAATCACTTTTCCATCATCTGTTAAAAACATGTCAGGTGTTGCGCCCTGTGGTGCTCGCTCTCTGCTATTGATGATGGATGTTTCCTTTGTCTTCCCATCATAAACCATCATAAATCCGCCGCCGCCAATTCCAGACATCATTGGCTCTGTTACATTAAGTGCGTACTGAATGGCAACAGCAGCATCCACTGCGTTCCCACCTTTTTTCAATACGTCAGCACCAATCTCCGATGCAAGCGGATGTGCAGTAGCCACCATCCCATCTTTGCCAACAGCTACTTTATTCCCATGAGTTTCGTTTGCAGTGACTTGGCTGACCGGCAGGAAAAACGAGAAAACAAACAGACATATGGACAAAACAGTTAGAGAAATGCGTTTCATGAACAACACCCCTTCCATATTCTTACTTTGACCTTACCGACTTCTTGACCAGAATACAATAGATTATTCTAAAATTTCAAAATTTTTCATTCTATCATCCTATATCTGCCAAACAAAACGCATGTTTTCAAAACATATGACATGCACAGTTCGTAGTAATAAAGACATACGATTTCCAAGTAGGAAACTTCACGATATAATAAACTCATAACAAAGGGGGAAAAAGGATGAACCACAAAAGCACTTTATTTTGGGAATCTTATTGGGAAGAAAAATCAGAAAAAACTCCTGATCACGCCTCTGTTTCTGCTTGGGCATTTGGCGCAGATCCAGATCACTTGCTTGACCTTGTACAACAAGGAAAAAAAACAGCCACTTGTTCTGGATACCTTTTTTACGAAAAAGAACAAGAGCCTCTTCCAAAACCCGGTCAATATGCGGTCATTTTGGACAGCCAGGAGGAACCAAAAGCCATCATAGAGATCACACAAGTAGATATCATGCCAATGAATGAGGTTCCTGAATCATTTGCAAAAGCAGAAGGTGAAGGCGATCTTTCATATGACTATTGGTACAAAGAACATGAAGAATTTTTCACAGAAGCCCTTAAGCCGTACGGATTAACATTTAAGGAAGATATGCTTCTTGTTTGTGAGCGGTTTAAGCTTGTTTATTCAGCTTCTTAACTTTTAAGCGGTGCCAAAAATGGTCCGCTTTTTTGCTTTCTTTTCCCCTTTCTGAAAAAGGTGAGTTGAGATCACATCTTTAGGTCAGAATAAGATCAAATAGAAAAAGTGAAGAAATTTTCGACTACACCTGTTTTTTTTCGACAAAAGAATATATAATTATTTGATGTGTGCATTGTCTCATTTATACAATGGAGGGTTTTTACATGTTAAAAAGGAAAAAAGACAAGTTTTCCGTCTTGTTAACGGAAATTGCTAAAAATTTAGATGAAACTGCTGAGTATTTTGTTAGCTATAAAGTAACAAATCAAACCACTCTGAAAGAATTTTCTGACACATTGAAGGAATATGAGACAAAAGGTGATAATCATGTTCATACCATGATTAAAGAGCTGAATAAAGCCTTTATTACACCGATTGAACGTGAAGACATTCTTCAATTGACGAATAGCCTCGACGATGTTTTAGACGGCATTGAGCATTTTTCAGCAACTTTAGAAATTTATTCAATTACAAGCTCTGACGAACATATCGACAAATTCAGCCACTACATCAGAGAATGTGCGAAAGAAATTTTAACGACTATTGAATTACTGGCTGATAATCGCTTGAAAGATATTCATCCGCACGCAATCAAAATTAAAGAGATTGAGCATAATTGTGACAATCTTCACCGCAAATCACTAAAGAACTTGTTTGGAAAAGAAACAGATCCAATTAAGGTCATTCAATACAAAGAAATTTACGAAACACTTGAAGAAATCGCAGATTCCTGTCAAAGTGTTGCCAACAATCTAGAAACAATCATTATGAAGAATGCGTAACGGGGTTAGTTAAACATGGATACATTACTCATCCTTACCATACTTATTGTCATTTGTGCACTTGCTTTTGATTTCATTAACGGATTCCACGATACAGCAAATGCCATTGCTACTTCTGTTTCAACAAAGGCGTTAAAGCCTAGACATGCTATTATTATGGCAGCGTTTATGAACTTCTTAGGAGCAATGACATTTACAGGTGTGGCAAAGTCCATTACAAAAGACATCGCAGATCCTTTTACACTTCAAAACGGATCAGTCGTCATTTTGGCTGCTTTAATTGCAGCGATAACTTGGAACTTGCTTACTTGGTATTACGGGATTCCGAGTAGTTCTTCACACGCACTGATCGGATCAATTGCAGGAGCTGTTATTGCCTCTGCTGGTTTTGGCGCTTTAAACTATTCGGGATTCATTAAAATCATTCAAGCACTTTTGCTTTCACCTATCCTGGCTTTTGTTTTAGGATATATCGTGTATACCATTATCAAAATTATATTCCGAAATAACAATCTCGCAAAAACAAATAAACAATTCCGACGTGTTCAAATTTTAACGGCTGCACTGCAATCGTATACCCACGGAACAAACGATGCGCAAAAAGCGATGGGAATTATTACGATGGCTTTAATTGCAGGTAATTTGCATACAACAGACGACATTCCTTTCTGGGTACAATTCTCTTGTGCGCTTGCAATGGGACTAGGTACGTCTATTGGCGGCTGGAAGATTATTAAAACAGTCGGCGGTAAAATCATGAAGATTCGTCCAGTAAACGGAGTATCTGCAGACTTAACGGGTGCAGCTATTATCTTCGGTGCAACATTTATTCACTTACCGGTTAGTACCACTCACGTGATCTCATCTTCTATTCTAGGTGTAGGATCTGCACATAGAGTAAAAGGAGTCAACTGGGGTACGGCAAAACGTATGCTTGTCACTTGGGTGATCACATTACCGATTTCGGGAACTCTAGGGGCACTTATATACTTTGTGTTAAATGCGATTCTCTAATATCAAAGACCTGTCTAACAGGTCTTTTCAGATAGTTGACAAAGGGCTAAAATGAACTTTATTTTAGCCCTTTGTCTTCTTTTCAGTGTGATAGAAAACCTTTGCAGTCTAGGAAGGACGAGTACTGGCACGGAGCGAATTTGTCATTCGTGAGTACCAGCGCGCAGGACTGACAAAGAATGCGAGGGTTTGTCTACACGCTGAGACCTGTCTAACAGGTCTTTTTTTATTTGTTTGCATCCTCAAATGCTCTTTTCCTGCAAGCCATTTTTTCATGAAGCAGGGTTTCCAATCATATCCATAGAAATAAATAAGTATCCATCTGTCTATGGGAGAGAAGAACATGCTATTATTTTTTCAATTGACTGTTTGGTTATTGCTAGGTGCTCTTGCTGTATATGTATTTGCGGTATGGCGCTTTGAACAAAAAGTAAAAGAAAAGATGTTTGCGATTCGTAAAACGTGGTATTGGATTTATGTAGCGGGTGCTGTTGTGTACTGGACAAATGACCCTGCTTCAATCTTCACCGATTGGATGCACTACCTGATTATTGCTGTTTTTTTCGCATTAACTGATGCCTTTATTTTCCTCAGCTCCTATATTAAAAAACTCGGAAATCATGAACTTGAAACCGACACCCATCAACTCCTAGAACAAAATAACGACCTGCTTCATTCTTACCTCAATAAACTAAAAACGTACCAATACCTATTGAAAAACGAACCGATCCATGTATATTATGGAAGTATAGAAGCTTATATAGAGGGAATTGAACGACTGATTTATTCTTTTGCAGAAAAAATGAATATTCAAGCCGCTCTTTGTCCTTATGATACGCAGGAGCAAAAAGATGACTTGCTGCGGACACTTGACCAGAGAGCGCTCATTCAAGCAAAGCTTGACAGGCAGGAAGTGTATTACGATGATTTCGGCAAATTGGTTCTCATCCCGTTTTCAGTAGCGGATGCACACTTTGTGATTAAGCTGACCTCTGAGGATATTGTCACTGAATTCGACTATTTATTAATGACTTCACTTACAACGATTTATGACCTAATCTTGCCTGACGAAGAGGAAGGTGATGAAGATGGAACACGCACTTCAAGGGGATAATAACAATCGCAAGAAAAACCCATTTAAGATTTTAAAGAAAAAGCGCCATATTAGTATGGCTGATTACAAAGTAAGTCCCCATACGGAGCGTATTTTCAAAAAGAATGAACAGCTCCTAGATGAGTATAAAAATAAAAAAGCTTGATTACACTAAAGGACGCGGAACATCATCCGCGTCCTACTTCCGTTTTCACATCTACTTGCATACAATAAAACCAACTGCTGCAACGATTGAGGTGCCAATATGAAAAAGAAACTTAAACAATTGAGGTATGTTCAGTTTGCTGAATTTAAGCCATCCCCTTATATCTGCCGATTACACGAAAAAAGTGAAGCCGTCATTCAAGCGGCCAAAAAGAAAGACTCACTGATTTAATAGTTGAAGCAACTTCACTTTTGTTTTAGGACCGTATACTCCATCACTTGTTAGACCATTCATCAGTTGAAATCGCGCGACGGCATTGGCTGTTTTTTCCCCATAAACGCCATCAATGCCCTTATCTGCAGCTGTTTTGTCAGGATAAAAATACACAGCAGCAAGCGCTTTTTGGACGAGACGTACATGCTCCCCTTTTGTCAGAGGTGATGTCACCTTTAACACCCCATCCGGCAGTTCATAACTGAGCTTTTCTTCTGCATGATAAATCTTGAGAACTTGTCCAACTCGAATCATGTTCGGGTCACTAATCTGATTCCATGTCTGTAAATCACTCACTGTGACACCATGGGCTTTGGCAATACTCGTTAGCGTATCCCCGCTTTTCACCACATATGTGATCACCGTTTCCGGATCACCTGCAGTCTCAATTCCTCTTTTAAATTCATCCCATGTAGCTAGCAGCAGACGTGGACATGTTTTTCCTGACCAATGCTGATGCGTCACCACATTTGCTAATGGAATGCCATGTTCTTTTAAAAGCTTTTGAATAAGCCACTGGGCATGTTTGACAGCTTGTTGAAAGTTTCCATCTTCGTTTTCACAAATTTCAATGCCAATCGATTTTCGGTTGCCATCTCCATGTCCATCCCCAGCATGCCACCCATTTTCATTTAAAGGGAGATGCTGAAAAATTTCTCTGTCATCCACTGTGAAGTGCCAGCTTACCTCTGTTGTTGAGCGTTTGACATATGCCGCATGACTTTTTGCGTCAGCTCCCTTAGATGTATTGGCTGTGTTATGCACAGTTACATAAAGCGGCGTCATAGCATATCCTGGCCGATTTCCGTTTCCAACTGGAATAAAATCTTGATAAATTTGTACCATGTTTTGCACTCCTTTTTGCTGAATTGATGTTTGATCTTGCTCATCAATCGGTGGCAAACGTAAGACAAATTTGTTTGTTTTCGTCATAAGAATATGGTAAAATTTGAATTCAATCGCCGTTTTATCTTTGTAAAAAATAAAAAAATAGAATAAAAAACAGGAAAAACTTCCAATTTTCTTTGATTTTATGTTAAAATTGTTAAAAACAAGCCGATATAAAAAGTAAGCGATAGCTTTATTAGCCATTTAGTCCTATATGGACTTTTCTTTTACGGCAAAAATAGAACATACGTTTGTATGGAGGTTTTGACATGACTTATTTTTTAACCCATTTAGAAGAAGATATTAAACGGTTATACACTCAACTGCAAATAAGTGGTCCTGCTTATGTAGACATGCATAGGATCGCAGCTGAATTTCATGTATGGGTACACTACGAGGATACTGGCAGCATGATGATCAAACATCAAGGTCTTTACAGTATTATTTTAAACAGAGCCTTATCGTCAGAAGAACAGTGGCAGGATTTCGCCCACGAGCTTTGTCATGTGCTGAAGCATACAGGCAACCACTTTAACATGCACAAGCTCTTTCGAGAACTGCAAGAGTTTCAAGCAAAACAATTCATGTATCACTTTTGTGTTCCGACTTTTATGCTGCTGCAAATGACGCTCCCAAACCTTAGGCAGCAAGCCATTTTGCATATTGCTCAAACATTTCATGTCACTCGGGCTTTTGCTGAAAAACGGCTTGCTCTATTTGAACAGCGAAGAGTCGGCATTCAATTTCAAAAAGAATTTACTTCTTATTTAATGAGAGCCAGCAAGGTCGCAGAAAATGAAGCTACATATCAAACAAAAGCGTCAGCACACGTGACGTCAGAAGTTTATTCATAAAGACTTAACACTTGTTTCAGCGCATTTGTGTATTGATAAAATTGTTCGGTTTGTGTATCACGCCTACGGCTCCGCCTAAAGTCTTGAAAGAAAGCTCTTCTCTGAGCTTGGCTAATTTCAATTTGAACACTTTTTCCTGTGAGGCACTGATTATTAATATTTTGAGGATGTGTTCCAGCAAATTGATCCGATTCAGATAAAAGTAAGGCATGAAAGCCATTTTGTGTGAGACACTTCACTGTTTCAGCAGCTTTTTCCCTGTCGGTACCGCCAACTAAAGTTTGTAGGACGTCTGTTTCTCCATAGCCGTGCAGTGCAAACGTATAATGATGTGTATGCACTTGAGAAAGACAAATCGGCTCATCAAAACGTGTGCTCGTAATGTGAAGAACATGATTGCCTTTCACTTTAAGGCCCTCGAATAAATACATAGAATAATCGGTTGCTACTTCATGGATCAGCTCGCTCACGCCAGATTCAATTCCGCCCGCATGAGGTGACAGGACGACAAGCTGATCCCCTTTCCGCTGATGAAGAATTTGATAGTCGATCCCTTTTCTTTCATGAGCGGAAAGCTCTTCATAATTTTGATACGTATCTATGATTTGATTCATTCCATCTGCCCCATTTCTCTATATGAGCATAAGTCTACTGATCGCAAATTCTTTTGTAAAGTGTTTTCGAATGACCAGTGTGATCTGAATGCATCCTTAAATTTTCCTTATCTTTACGGGCTAACTGTTGAATGTTGAGAAAAAATGACCGATAATTGAAATGAATAGAACTTTTGGACTATATGAATCTTTTTGTCATCTCTCTCATATATTAGAATATTGCGATCTACACCTGGAGGAATTCATGTTTAAAAAGAAAACCACCATCATCCTTGCCATCTTATGTCTTAGCTTCGCCGGAATTATTTACTGGAAATGCTTCTCTCTTCAAGGCGTGTCTCACGGAACATTCATCCGCTCGATATCATCACCTGATGGAACCTATACCATTAACACATATCGACATAGCGGAGGAAAGCTAAAAGAGAATGCGGTCAGAGCAGAAATTGAAAACAAACTCACCCATCACAAGAAAACAATCTACTGGAAGTACCCTGATAAAGATCCTCTGATTAAATGGGAAAATGCACAGCTCGTTCAAATTGGACATGAGTTTTTAAATGTGGTCAAAGGTGAAACATACGATTATCGCTTTGATCAGAAAAACAGAAAATAACGAGCCAGCAAAAAAACGAACCCTTTTTGGATTCGTTTTTTACGTTAACATCGCCTTTTGCATAAATTCTTTCATTTCTTTACTAACCATCGTCAACCGGTCTACAATTTCACTAAACTCCATCACAAGTTGGGCTTGTTCTGAAGATGACCCTTTCATATGGCCCTTACTCTCAAGTAATGTATGTATATTAGAGGAAATCCCTTGCAATGAGCTTTCTATATTTTCCGTTGCACGTGAGGTTTCGCTTGAGAGCTTTTGAACCTCGCTCGCTACCACACTAAAACCCGCTCCCTCTTTTCCTGCCCTGGCCGCTTCAATTGAAGCATTCAATCCTAGCAAACTCGTTTGTTTAGAGATACCTTTGATCATTTTAGTAATATCTGAAGTTTTTTTCGAGCTTTCAAGTGTTTGCTGTGTTTGGAATGTCATTTCCTCACTTGTCGCAGAGAGCTCTTCTGAATGAGCCGCCACCACATGTACTTTTTCTTGAATACTTTGAATGATGTCGTTCAATGACTCCATATACGCCTCGAGTTCTATTTGATTTTTAAGCGGAAAACCTAAAGCGATTGCACCAATGACTTGATGATTTTCATCGAAAATCGGCAATCCCATTGCATTTAAAGGCGTCCCATACACCGATTCAGGTACGAATGTACTTGATGTTTCTCCTCTAAGCGCATTTTTCATATTCTGATCATCTGGTTTAATGGGATCTCCTGTCCGTATTTGAAAATCCACATCTTTTGATGGCAAATACAGCAAGAATTTTTCTCGATCAATGACACCCATCGTCACTTCATCTTTTAAAATCTTCATCATATAAGGTGCTGCGGTTACAATACTCTGTAGTATATCCATTCTCTCTACCCCCTTAATATATTTATCGGTCATTCCTCTTAAATTTGATCATTATTTTTTAAAAATAATGATCAAGATTGAAGTTTTTTTCATATTTACGAGTAAAAAGTATGCCAATTCCTTTCTATATTCAAAAAAACAAGAATTTGCTATACTTAGAAAATCAACATATGATGAAATGGTCATGTAACCATTTTATATATTCACTGGAGGCGCATGTTGTGACACAACCCATGAAGTATGAGCGGGCGATCGTCATCGGAGGCGGAATAACGGGAATGCTCGCTGCAAAGGTTTTATCAAGTTTTTACCTTGAAGTATTGATTATTGAAAAGGACGAATTGCCAGACTCTCCTGAGAATCGTCTTGGCACGCCTCAAGCTTTTCATCCACATAGAATGCTGCCACTAGGCAAACAAATAGTAGAACGTCTATTTCCTGGTTATACAAAAGAATTACTCGAAATGGGCGGGTACAACACATGGCATCAGACATCTCGATTTTTGACAAAAGATGGCGAGTTAGTACTCACGGATACTGAAGAAACAGCTGTCACACGACGCGCCGTACTAGAGTGGGTGCTGATGCAAAGAATGTTACGTGAGGAACGTGTTCAATTTTTAGAAAAACATGAAGCGATGGCTCTTCTTTTTGAAGAAGAAACGACTCAAGTGAGTGGATTACAGGTCAAAGATCGGAGGATAAAGCCTGGAATCATCAACAAAATAAGTGCGGACTTAGTCATTGATACGTCTGGAAGAATGTCTAAATTGCCAAAATGGCTGAAAAGCGCAGGGCGAACCTTGCCGCAGACAGATGAGCTAATCGTGTCTCTTGGCTATAGCACAAGATACTACCAAATACCACCTGAGGCACCGAATCTGGAACCAATGGTCATCGTTGGACAGCCAAATAAGAAAATTCCAACAGGACTGTTTGAACGAGTAGATCATGATTTAGTAGCGGTTCTTCTCTCAGCAGCTGGCGGCTCTCATTATCCAACAACGGACGCTGATCAGTTTGATGTAGAGACCGCTAGGCTGACCAATCCCTCGATAGCAGAAGCCATCACTCATTTAATTCCCTATACGAAACCAAAAGGATTTAGAGTTCCGGCTTGTGTCAGAAACCACTATGAACAAATGGAAGATTGGCCAAGCGGCTTATTGGTCATGGGTGATGCCTTATGCACATTAGATCCAATACATGGTCAGGGAATGACAAAAGCCGCTCTTGAGGCACAGACACTTGAGCGTATGCTCAAACAAGCACAAGATGATGAGCTTATTTCTTTTGAACGGCATACCTTACAACAAATGCAGCACGCCAATGAACTTGGCTGGTGGCTTTGTGCAATTGCGGATATGGCATGGGAAGGCGTCGAGTTAAAAGGAACCCCCATTCCCCATCTGACATTTGTACAAGAATTTTTAAATTATTATGTACAATATGCCGTTCAAACAAAACAAACTAAATACCTTGAGGCATATCATCGTATGCATTCATTCTTAATAGAACCGAGAAACATCATCAACCTAGAGCAGCTGCAAGACATGATCCAAGCTGACTTCACTGGTGATGTCAGCCACTGGTGGCAGAGGTGGGATCAAAAGAATGATGAATTAAATCGAGCTTTCTTCTACGAAGCTGTTCCTGACTTTCAATTACATCTGTTGCTAAAATCAACATAAAAAAGCCCCTCAACGGGGGCTTTTAATTAACGTAATAATTGAAGTACGTTTTGTGGCTGTTGGTTTGCTTGTGCAAGCATTGCTTGAGACGCTTGAGAAAGAATGTTGTTCTTTGTGAACTCACTCATTTCTTTCGCCATATCAACGTCACGAATACGAGACTCAGCAGCTGTTAAGTTTTCAGCAGAAGCACCAAGGTTGTTAATAGTGTGCTCTAGACGGTTTTGGACCGCACCAAGTGATGAACGTTGTTTAGATACAGCGCCGATTGCCGCATCAATTTTTTCAATTTCAGTATCGAAATTGAAGCCATCAACACTTACATCAATATCTTTAACTGTTAATGTTTCTGCATCCATTTTACCAATTTCAACAATAATATGTTGTTCCTTGTTCGCACCAATTTGGAATTGGAATCCGTCTGTAACATCTCCATTTAAAAGGTTCTTTCCGTTAAATGCTGTGCGGCTTGAGATACCATCAATCTCTTCAACAAGTGCTTTAATCTCATCTTGAATCGCCGTTAAATCCTCAGTCTGCTGTGTACCTACGTTACCCGCTTGAACTGTCAACTCACGCATACGTTGAAGAATCGCATGTGTTTCAGTTAATGCACCTTCAGCTGTTTGAATAAGGGAAATACCATCTTGTGCGTTTTTAGACGCCATTTCTAACCCCCGGATTTGTCCACGCATTTTTTCAGAAATCGCAAGACCTGCTGCGTCATCTCCTGCACGGTTGATACGAAGACCAGAAGAAAGCTTCTCCATGTTCTTTTGCCCTGCTCCATTATTTGCAGACAAACGGTTCAGTGTGTTAAGTGCTGCGATATTGTGGTTAATTCTCATATTAAATGACCTCCATGTGTTTGAACCAATTAGACATCCATGTCCAAAAGTTCTAAATTAGAATTTTTTTGTAAGCCTTACAATCCATTTATCGAACTTTAATGGAATATGTTTAACAAAAAAGGAATAAATAAGGAAAAAGTCTTATTCATTATGATTGTTTCGCTAGAGTATGCCAAATTTAAAGGTCATTTTTCATGATTTATCAGAGGGATTTAAGAATCATAATTAAGGAGAAAAAACGAAGAAAAAACAGCATTAAAAAAAGCCCCATCAAGGGGCCTTTCATTAACGTAGTAATTGAAGTACGTTTTGTGGCTGTTGGTTCGCTTGTGCAAGCATTGCTTGAGAAGCTTGAGAAAGAATGTTGTTCTTAGTGAACTCACTCATTTCTTTCGCCATGTCAACGTCACGGATACGAGACTCAGCAGCTGTTAAGTTTTCACCAGAAGCACCAAGGTTGTTGATTGTGTGCTCTAGACGGTTTTGGACTGCTCCAAGTTTAGAACGTTGTGCAGAAACAGCTGTAATTGCTTCATCAATTCCATCAAGTTGATTATCAAAAGATGTAGTAGCAAAATCAGTTACATCAATAGCACTAATTGCTACAGTAGTTCCTAAATCAGCGGATTTCATGCTGTCAATTGTGATTCCTAAAGACTGACCTTTGTTAGCACCGATTTGGAAAGTAAATGTTCCTCCAGTACCATCTAATAACTTTTTACCATTAAATTGAGTACGGTCACCAATTCCATCGATTTCTTCGATAAGCGCATCCATTTCCTCTTTAATAGCAGTTAAATCTTCAGTTTGTTGAGTACCTGTGTTACCTGCTTGAACAGTTAGTTCACGCATACGTTGAAGGATTGCATGAGTTTCAGTTAATGCACCTTCAGCTGTTTGGATAAGAGAGATACCGTCTTGTGCGTTTTTAGAAGCCATTTCTAATCCGCGGATTTGTCCACGCATTTTTTCAGAGATTGCAAGACCTGCTGCGTCATCTCCTGCACGGTTGATTTTAAGACCAGAAGAAAGTNTCGATTATGGCCAATTTTAATCAGCAAGGTCTTGTGCGTTTTTAGAAGCCATTTCTAATCCGCGGATTTGTCCACGCATTTTTTCAGAGATTGCAAGACCTGCTGCGTCATCTCCTGCACGGTTGATTTTAAGACCAGAAGAAAGTTTCTCCATGTTCTTTTGGCTCGCACCGTTGTTTGCAGACAAACGGTTTAATGTGTTAAGTGCTGCGATATTGTGGTTAATTCTCATTTCCTATTACCTCCATGTATGTGGGACCTGACAGACGTCCTTGTCTGAAAAAAGTCCTTTATTCTAGGGCTTATCAACCCTGACAATTCTATTATCGGACGTGGTTATGGGATGTTTAGCAGATTTTTAAAAAAATATCTTATTTTTTTATGATGTTCATCCTAATTTTAACAATAATACAAAATATAAAAAGCTGCTAATCTATTATCAGCAGCTTTCATTTTATCAATATTGCTTGATATCAAACATTAAAATATTTTGGTACACCACGTAATCCTTCTTACTTGTGAAAGGTCCTTTATTGTGTTCATCATTGATCTCATAAAAATTCATTCCGATTCCAAAGCTTCTTTCTTTATACCAATTAAGAAAATCGTTGATTTCTTTCATTGAGAGCAGGTAATCCTTTTGTAACCCATTGATCATGGTAATGGAAAGTATACCTTTCGCAGTTTCTTCTCCTGGCTTTGTTCCGTCTTGATCCTTTGGTTCTTCTGTTGTTCCATCACCTGGCTTTGTTCCGTCTTGATCCTTTGGTTCTTCTGTTGTTCCATCACCTGGCTTTGTCCCATCCTGATCTTTCGGCTCTTCGGTTGTACTATCACCTGGATTTGTCCCATCCTGATCTTTCGGCTCTTCGGTTGTACCATCATCTGGTTTTGTTTCCTCCTGATCCGTTGACACTTTTTGCAGATCTTTTAATGGAATAGAGATAACAGATTTAAAATTGTTTTTGACAGAATGACTACCAATTGATTCAGCATAGTCTCTTCCACCAATAACATATAATTGATCATCAGCAATAACTGCCACAGATCCAACTCTACCTTCAGGGATTTCATATAAAGAATCTTTAACTTGACTAGTTTTTGGATCAAATATTTGAACTTGTTTTAATAATTTGCTAGATCTATCTCCAATTTGCTGTCCACCAATGATAAATAGTTTATGATTATATGTCGCAAATGCAGCTTCATAGGCAAAAGAATTTAATTGAACATCCTTTAAGCGTTGCCACTTCCCTAGCGACCTATCATATTCTAAAATGTCTTTATCTTTCCCTCGGCTAACATTAGCCTCACCACCAGCAATATATATTTTCCCATTTATTTCTGAAATACTTCTACCTTGGTGATTCACTAATAGGGAACTATCTAAAGATTCCCACTCTCCACTTACCGTATCATAGGAATAAAAATTTTCTTTATAGGATGATAAAGAGGATACGATATAAATCTTTTCTCCAACTGTAACAGCTCGTAAGGCACCTGTTGTATAGGATGTATATATAAATTTATCAGGCATCTTAATCGGTTCTTCTGTCCATTGGTCAAGTTCTGTATCATAAACATCCATAGTTCTATGAACTGTTTTAGTCGTTTCATAGAGACCGCCAATGACATAGATTTTTTTATCTACTGTCGCATAAGCAGCACCTGTTCTTGACCTTGGCATAGCTGATTTTTCTGTCCACGAATCAGTTTTAGGATCATACATATATGTTGAATCATTGAACTTAGACTGCTGGCTAGCTCCACCGAATACATATATTTTTCCGTCAACTACACCTACACTTGCTCCGATACGTTCTTCCGGTAAGTCCGCTCGCTTCGTCCAACCATTTGTCTCAGCTGCATGAGCATTTAACGGATGAATTGTGACCATCATAAAAATGGCTAAAAACACTAAAAATAATCCTTTTTTCATCTTTTCTTTCCTCCATCTCTTAAATTCCCCTCCTTTTATCGACATATTTGTAATAAAATTTAATTTTTATCATTGTGCCCCATCGTAAATTCAGGATGCACTTATTTCTATTAATATCATTCAACATATATCAAATTTATCTGACATCACCTTTTCATAATCACTTCTTCGTCTTTCAACTGAATCATAAGTGAGGACTGAATATATAATAAATTGATAATGCGGCGTGCCATTTCTGAGGGAGATGCATTGTAGTCATTTCTGATCCATTCAATGATAAAACCAAAGATCCCGTATGAACGATACTGGACAAAATAACTGTCGTTGATTTCTGCATACTGATCACTCACAAATGACATTCTATTTTGGAAAATATATTGTATTTTCTTAAGCAATTGTTCTTGTATGTGGGGAATTCGGTCTTCCATCACTAATAAATCATAATAGTCGCGATTTTCGACGATATATTGAAATACATCGGTGCCCTCTGGTTTCATGCGAGTTAAATCCAACAGTGGATTTTCACGAGTCGGCTTACAAAATTCATATTCGAAATTGACCATTTCCCGGTGAATAACATCTGCTGCTAATTCATCTTTACTTTCATAATGCACATAAAATGTCGTCCGATTATAGTTTGCCTTTTCCACAATATCCTTCACTTTTACATGCGAATATCCTTTTTCTTTTACTAGTATTTTGAATGTTTGACGAAGTGTTTCTTTTGTTCGCTCAACACGGCGATCCTCTTTTTTGATCATGGGCCCCTCCTTTAGACACTTTTTAAAAAATGTTGATTAGAGATACATAAATTCATTTGTGTTGAAAACCTATACAAAAAAGATTTTTTGCTGATTGAAACGGAAAATCTTTCGTCCTACAATCAACTTAGTCATAAAGAAATGAATTTTTTGTGACATTTGATCTAATCTTTCTTCAGAATATCATACTATACAAAAAGTGAGGGCACATGATATGGAAATTCAAGCGATGGTCACAACAAATGAAAAAGATTTCGAGAAACAAATATTATTACTAGATGATCCAAAAGCAGATGAAGTGCTTGTCAAAATCGTTGCATCTGGCGTTTGTCATACGGATGCCACTGTATTAGATGGCACGCTCCCTGTCCCACGTCCTGCTTTATTAGGACATGAAGGCTCTGGCATTGTCGTAAAAGCAGGGTCTAATGTCACAACCGTTCAAGAAGGAGACCACGTTGTACTTGGTTTCGCTTATTGCGGTCATTGCCATAATTGTCTTGACGGGAACGCTGGTGGATGTGAAAACATGATTCCACTGAATTTTTCTGGTCGTAATAAACATAATGAAACGCCTATCCATACACATGATCATCAAGATGTATCACAATTTTTTGGTCAATCGTCATTTGGTACATATGCAACGGTTGATGAGAAAAATGTGGTGAAAGTAGACAAAGAAACTGATTTACGTTATTTAGGACCATTCGGTTGCGGCTTAATGACTGGGAGCGGTACTGTCTTAAATTCACTTGCTCCAGCACCAGGTACAAGCTTTGTTGTGTTCGGTACAGGTGCTGTTGGTTTAAGTGGGTTAATGGCAGCAAAAATCGCAGGCTGTGATCCGATTATTGCCGTTGATATCCATGATAGCCGCCTTGAGCTAGCAAAAGAATTAGGTGCAACACATGTCATCAACAGTAAACATGAGAACCCAGCTGAAAAAGTGAAGGAAATCACAGAAGGAAAAGGAGCACATTACTCATTTGAAACAACTGGAGTACCAGAAGTCACGCTAGCTGCCCTTCACTGCCTGCGTGTCAAAGGAACTTGTGCAACAGTAGCAGTAGGAAAACGCGATTTAACGTTTAATGTCACAAATGATCTCATGCTCAATGCGCTCACGTTAAAAGGTGTGATAGAAGGCGATGCCGTTCCTCAACTATTCATTCCTAAACTAGTCAAGTTCTTTAAAAATGGACAATTCCCAGTTGAGAAACTAGCAAAATTCTACGAATTAGAAGAGATTGAACAAGCTTTTGAAGATTCTAAAAATGGATCTACGATTAAACCCATTCTTATTTTAGATAAAGAGTATCGAGCTTAAGCCGAAATAAGACATGAAACTCAAAATCCCCCTTTCCATATAAAGGGGGATTTTTGGACTTTCATGCTGTCCTTACCTTCACACATACATCACCGGCGTCGATATTTTAATAATCTTCCCGCCTTGACGATAAAACCTTGGAACACGGCGGCTTAATGTTGCAATGACTTCATAGTTAATCGTATTGAGCATTTCAGCAATTTCATCAACAGAAATTTCTCCGCCCTTTTGACGGCCATAAATGACGACTTCCTCGCCTTGCTTTGCTTTCATCTCTCCTAAGCTGATCATCGTCATATCCATTGTGACTCGGCCCGCAATTGGCATTCGTTCTCCGCGGAAAAGCATAAACCCTCGATTGGATAAAGCACGTGAGTACCCATCTGCATAACCAATCGGTATGGTTGCAATGACTTCGTCAGGCTTTGCCACATAGGTTGCCCCATAGCTGACCGTTCTTGGCTTTGTCACCATTTTCTTCACGAACGCAATCCTTGCTTTTAAACTGAGAGCGGGCTCTAGCTGAACAGCGTCTAAGCTTTTAATGTATTGCGAGGGATACAATCCATAAAGTCCGATACCAAGCCGGATCATATCGGCGCTAAATTCAGGAAACGCAATCGAAGCAGCTGTATTGTTCATATGTACGGTCGGCAGTTTGATCCCTTCTTCTTTCAAAAACCGAAGAAAATCAATGAAGATGCTGTGCTGCAGCAACGTGAAATCAGGGTCAGGCTCATCCGCAGTGGAGAAATGCGTAAATATTCCATCCCACCTCAGGTTTTCACTCTTTTCAAGGGCTTCCACCACTCCTAACAGCTCTTCCTTCGTCCGTACACCTAGTCGTCCCATCCCCGTGTCAACATTGACATGAATCCCAAGCCGGCGCTGGCTTTCTTCTTCCGCTAAGATCTCATTTGCTTGAGCAATCCAGTCTTCTCGAAGGCCGGAGAGATCAATTCTCCAGGCTGCGGCCCTTTTCACACAATCGAGCGGTGTAAATCCAAGCACAAGAATAGGTGCTTCTATTTTTGCTCTTCGCAATACAATCCCTTCTTCTAAGCTAGCAACTGCGAGCTCCGTCGCACCGCTTTCCAGTGCCTGCCGTGCTACCTCCACTGAACCGTGTCCATAAGCATTCGCCTTCACGACAGCCATGATCTTACTTTTTCTTGGAATATGCGCTTGAATCGCTTCGATATTCCTTTTTATCGCATCAAGATTGACTTCAATCCAGACTTCCCTGCAAAGCTTTTGCATGTATTTCTCCTCCTAATCAATTTAATCATCCCTTTATCCATGTTCGCTTTTATGCGTAGTCTATCTTTATTCATTTTTAGGAAAAAACATTCAATCATGCCAAAAACAAATAATTCCTAAATATGTATATTTTTTGAATTTTTATTTACTTAGACATTTTTTGACATTTTTCTCCTACTAGACGTGCTATTCTTATAAGCATCTGTTAAACATTGGTTTAATAGAAAAATAAGGAAAAGGGAGATGTTTTAATGTTTAAGGGAAAAATGAAAAAAATAGTGGGAGCTACTCTCTTCACTGGTGCTTTAATGTTCTCTGCAATTCCTGCTGATGCCGCTTCGAATTTAATCCCTATTAGGGACAAGTATGATGGCTATCAATATCAATGGAATGGGTACAATAGCAGTGGAGTAGCAACCGTTACCGTTTTCTTTAGAGATTCGAATGGTAAGTCTTACTCTAATACTTATGAATGTGTCACTGTTATAAGCGGCACTTGTTATGTTTACGAATAATGTAAAAATGCAAAAAAATCTGCCCCCTTTATTAGGGCAGATTTTTTTACTTCACTTACTTAGAGGCCTCACATGAAATTGTGATTCCCCCTAGTAATCATTTTTCATGTGGTACACTTTTCTAGCTATTCTCATATTATTAACAACATTCAACATTGAATCGATATAAAGGTAAAAGAGAAATTTAAGATTGGCAATTCAAATTTTGAATGAGTTTATAGTGGAGTTTTGCGAATGAAAAATGAGACTTGAGAACTTTTGAATCTTTGTTGTTCTAGTATTGGCTTATACTGCCTGCCTTCCAATCAGAATGTTAGATTCATGAATGCTTTGCTAACTATTGATTTTGATTAAAATCTTTAGCGATAAGAAAGGTGACAATCAAATAGAAGATTGTGCCGAAAAACATACCATTTAACAGGCTAATCATAAAGGTTAAAGCAAAGAATATAATGAAAATCCTTCGAAATCATTTGGATTTTAACATTGTCATTTTACTTCCTCCTCAGTATATTTTATGTGAAAAATATACTTTATCCATTGCATAAATTCCATTTTAAAGTAAAAAGCCCTTTAAGGGCCTTTTACTAAGCAGAATAACCGATACTTGCTGTATGACCTCTCCTAGCTTCATCATGACTTGCTGTAACTTCAGATGTGAAATAACTCACAACACTTATCACACTCATCACCACGAATACAATGGATACAGTTTTAAATTTCATATAGACAGTCACCCCGCTTTACTTGAACTTGGAAATAAAGAATTTTTTCATAAAACAGCATTGCCTTGTCTTTATCTCCCAATTCATTATAATATTTTGCGGCATCTTTTGCTAAGTCTTCAAGGTCAGGATACATGGACTTCATCTCTAACCATTCTGAAATTTGTTCTAGTTGTTCAAAATTGTTGTCAACGTATAGTGATTTTAAAAACGTAAAGATACGTAACAGCACATGATCTTTCAGTTTTTCAGATAGTTCTATTCCGCTATGCAAAGCATACGTACCTAAATCCTGTTCGTTCTTTTTAAAATAGGCTTTTGACAACATCACGAGAGGGTCTAAAATCCGATTTAAATGCTCGTAGCCCCGCTCTTTAAATGCTCGAATCGAGTCATTAAAGTGAATAATTGCTTGTGCTAGGTCACCATGATGAAAATAGCTCAACCCTAAATTATAGAGCGCTGACCCTTCTAATCTTTTTGTTGAGTGATTGGCAACTTGTTCTAGTGCGCGTTCAAAATGTGGAATGGCTTTTTCGGGACAACCCATATCGATATAGTTTAAGCCAATGACAAAAGAACATTGAAGTTCTCTGTATGTATCTTTTTCTCGGTAACATTCTATCGCCTGTGCGATATGGTGCATGGACATGTGGGTTTGTTTCATGTGGTAATAGATTTCAGCCATTTTGTAATTGAACTCGGCACGTTCAATATCGTCACTTACAAGGGTTAACTTTTTTTCTGCCCGCTTATAGAAGGTAATCGCATTTAAGTATTCGTATTTCTCAAATTCATACATGCCGTAGAAAAAATTGAAGTAATATTCTAGCAATCCTGTTAATTTCTCTTGATCTTTTTTTATCTTCACTGCAAGTTCCCTGAAGTTCGCTCGTTCTTTCCCATTTTCTAAAGGATCCAAGTAATCTAGCATTAATTTATGTCTGAACTCCATGAGTGAGAAATATAATAATAGATCCTGATTTTCTTCCATATCATCAAGCATCGATTTGATTTCTTCTTTATACGCCTCGGCATCAGGAACATTAAATCTTTGAATATGATAATACCATTCATTGATTTTCAAGCCGACGTGAGAAGAAAGTACTTTTTTCATCCACCCCTACTCCTCCCTCTATTTTCCCTATAACGACATATATTATCATTTTATAAATCTTTCGACACCGAAAATAAACCGCAAAAAAGCCCCTTGTAAAGGAGCTAAAACATAAATGATCTTTCTTCATAAACAAGAACCCAGTATTCCGCCCCCGGTTCTCCTTCTTCTACCACTGCCTTCCAACCCCTTTTGTGATAGAAAGATAAAGCCTTGTGATTTTCGGAGACGCATTTGAGGGTGACCGGTGTTCCTAGAACTTCTATAGCATGTTGAAGCAATAGATCTCCAGCCCCTTGACCAGCCGCATTTGGATGGACAAACAAGAGATGAATAAAACGATCTGGTACATAGAGAGAAATGAAACCAAGGATTTTACTGTTCTTCTCGACTAAAAAAATTTGTTCCTCCCGGGTATCCTGATCAAAATCATGCAGATTTATTTCTTCCGTATGGAGCCAGTGAAAACTTTGCCGGCGGGATTCGAAATAAATGTCTCTTAATTGTGGATAGTCGATCGTTTTTGCTTCTCGTATAAGCATGTGAATCCCTCCAATTTCCAATTAAATAGGGCAGCCTCTAGACATAATGACCGAAATGCTTCCAGCGAGTAAAATTATGAGCTGGATCCTTCTTCACGTTTTCCCCCTAACTTCATAGATAACTGAACACCAATCATCAGCACCACGATGGCGAGCATTGCGACAATAGCAGCTTGAAAATGTCCGCTGATATCGAAAATCAAACCGATTAAAAATGGACCAAATCCTCCCATGATGTACCCGCCCATCTGTGACATCGCTGACCATGTACCGGCTTCTTCTGGCGTACGCGTTTCAATAATAGGCAGCATAAGCGCTAAAGGAAATAATCCACCTGCTCCAATCCCCAGAAAAATAACAGCTGGCAGGATCGGCATTGGCAGTAGAAGGAATATGAGGCCAATCAGCTCTGACAAACTGCATAAGATCAGAAATAATTTCGGCTTTCCTAGACGATTGACGATGTTTGGAACGAGTAATGCCACCGGAATCTGAATGAGCGTAAATATCGTAAGCAGCATGGCGGCATACTGCGGACTATTCCCAAAATCAAGCGCAATGGGTGAAATCCACGCTGTTAACGAATAGAACATGCTAGACATAAAGCCAAAGAACAAAGTAAATTGAATGGCTTTTTTGTTTCGCAGCGGTAATCTCAGCGGCACATCTGCATGATCCGCTTGTTGGTTTTGACGAGCTAGACCGAGCCATAAAATCAGTGCAAAAACGCCTAAAATCGCCCAGCAGGATAACGCAAGTGGAAGGTTATGCTCACTGCGAAGGTAAATCGGAATGGTCAAGCCCGAAGCAAGTGCAGCTCCAACTGTCATCGATATAGAGTACACACTGACAATCCCAGGACTTTTCGGGAAATACTTTTTAATAAAACTAGACAACAATGGTCCGGCAAAACTAATTCCAACTCCTCCTGCAAAAGCAGTCGTAAGAAGGATGGTAACCGTTTGACTTGTACCACGCAGTCCAGTCGCAATTGTGATAAGAAAAATTGAGAAAAAAAGGGTTCTCTCTAATCCAAACCGGCGGCTTAGTTTCGTTGCTACAGGGGCAAACACTCCCATGCACAAGACCGGCAAAGTGGTTAAAAGACTTGCCGTGAGTGCACTAACGCCAAGGTCTGATTGAATCATGCTCATCATAGAAGCCACGGATGTAATGATTGGGCGCAAGTTTAAGGCAGCTAAAAATAAAGCAGCTAAATAAAATATTTTTTTTATCAATACTCTTCTTCCTCTCTCATCTTGTTGAGGTTACTATGAGTATAAATCCGCTTCATTCATTGATCAATACAATAATTCATATTATGATGATAGGAAAATACTATCATTAATGAAAGGATGGCATATGGATACTCGTCACATTACCTATTTTATGGCTGTATTCGATCATTTACATTTCACAAAGGCTGCAGAGCAACTAGGTATATCACAGCCTACATTAAGCCAACAGATTCAGCTGCTTGAGGCTGAAGTTGGGATGCCGCTCTTTGACCGAATCGGTAAAAAAGTAGTTGCAACTGAAGCTGGTACGCTTCTTTATCAATATGGCATGAAAATGCTTCAGGCTGAACGAGATGCCAAAAATGCCATGAAAGAACTGTTATCTGAACAGCGGGGTACCGTTCGGCTTGCCGTCCTTCCCTCTGATCTTGACTTTCAGCTTGTTCCGCTTTTTGTAGAATTTAAAACGCTGTATCCAGAGATCAACCTAAAGGCTTTTTCGACCATCTTTGTTCGTGACGAAGTGCTCTCACATAAAGTCGATATCGGAATTGGGCTGCGCGGGCCTGCGGATAAACGACTGATTCAAATTCCACTTGGCGATGAGCCCTACGAATTGTTTGTTCATTCAGACAGTGAACTGGCAAAAAGGCGTGAAGTGACGCTAAAAGAGCTGACAAAGCATGCACTGGTCATGTATCCAAAAGGCTATCTAGGAAGAGATTTGGTCGATGACGTATGTAAAGAACACGGTTTTGAATTGGACACGGTCATGGATGTTGGGTCTGCCACTTCATTATTGCAGTTGGTTGAAGCCGGGATCGGTGCCACCATCCAGCCAAGAGGGCTGTTAAAGCAACATTCAGCATGGCCTAATATTGTCTCTATCCCTATTTCTGCCCCTGCTCCTGTTCGGCATCTTGAATTAACGTATTATGCCGATCGATTTGTGACCAAAGCGCAAAAACAGCTATCTGAATGGCTAATAGACTTTTTCAAATCAAGAACAAACTAAAAAGTGAGGGTAACACATGAAGAATGCAAACAGCATATTTACAAGAACAAACCGGGTTGTGATTCGCCAATTTGATCAGCAGGATATTGAAGCATTTTATCAATACCGTTCAAACCCCTCTATTGCCACATTTCAATCTTGGGAAAACTACACGCACGAAGACGCTGAATCATTTGTACAACACCAAATGACGCAACAACCTAATCAACCAGGGACGTGGTTTCAATACGCGATTGCCTTATCTGAATCCAATCAGCTGATAGGAGATTGCGCCATTCATACACTCAGCAGCGAGCCTAGAATCGTTGAAATAGGATTTACACTCGCGCCTGAATTTCAAGGAAAGGGCTATATTCATGAAGCCTTGAATTCAATGATCGAATATATTTTCACTACACTGAACAAGCATAAAATCATTGCCTTTACAGATGTACGCAACGAAAAATCCATTCGAGTGCTGGAACGTTTAGACATGAGACGCGAAGGACATTTGCTGCAAAATTATATGTCGAAGGGACATTGGGTCGATGAATATCAATATGCCATTCTTCAATCTGAGTGGGCCGCGAAGCGTCATTAAACATTTATTTCCTATTCAAAATCCCTAAATAAGCGCTCCACGGTCCTACATCGGTTCGATATCGTTCCGCCATGACCCGAACAATTTGGGAGATATGGGTGAAATCATGGACAACCCACGCAGAAAGTAATTCGCTCACTTGCACGATGCCAAATTCTGGATGGACGCCCTTTTTCTCTAGATCAAGACTTGAGTGTGTCATACGCTGAATGTATGACACATTCTCCATCCGCACATGATGAAACTCCGCTAGTGCTTGTTCTATCTGTCTTTCAGTTTGATTCAAATGGGCGTAGCGGTCAAATGCAGGAAATGGGGTATTCTCTCCATCAGCAAGAATGACACTTAATCGAGGAATCCAGTTGGATTTCTCTGCTTCAATCAAATGTTCAATGACTTCAACGGGATTCCACGTTCCCTCCCCTTCACGACTGTGAAGCCAATCCTTCGATAAACCTGACAAAAGACTTTCTAATGTACGAGGAGTTCGACTCAACATATCTAAAGCTTCATCCAAATTGAAATTCATATGGTAGCTCCTTTATCAATTTTTCTTTATTCTAATGTTTTTTGATTAGATTGCAACTCATACCTCAAAACAGATAAAGAAGAAAATAAAAGCTGCTTTTAATCAACCTTCTATATACAAATAGAACTTTTCTATAACACTCACCATCCTTTCTTTTTTTATAATAGAAAAAAATGAAATGTGGTGATATGCATGTCTACAACAATTGGTATTATGGGTGGTATGGGCCCTTTAGCGACGATTGATCTGATGAAAAAAATCATTTCTCATACACCAGCGATAAAAGATCAGGATCATCTCCATGTAATTGCTGATAATGATCCGCAAATCCCTGATAGAACCAATGCCATATTTGGGAAAGGCGAAGATCCTACAGAATATATGATTGCATCAGCTAAAAGATTAGAACGCGCAGGAGCGGACTTTATTCTGATTGCATGCAATACCGCTCACTTCTTTTTAGAAAACGTACAACTAGCCACTCATATCCCTATTATGAATATGCCATTAGAAACCGCAAAGCACCTGAACAAACATCACTATACGTCTGTCGGCTTACTATGTACTGATGGCACATTAAAAACCCAGCTCTATCAAAAGGCTTGTGCCCATCACAAGATTGATGTCATGACTCCTAGTGAAAATCTTCAGAAAAGTGTGATGAATGGGATTTATGCCGTGAAAGCAGGGAAATTGAGTAAAGGCGAAAGTGAACTGGCGTTAGCTGCAGAAATTTTAATCAATCAAGGAGCAGAAGCCATCATTGCCGGCTGTACAGAAATTCCTCTAGTTCTAAGGTCAACCAAAGCTGTGAAAGTGATTGACCCTACTGTCATTTTGGCGAAAGAAGCTGTAAAATTAGTGTATGAGCTTGAAAAGCTAAACATTTAAAGAACGTCATATAAGGGGATAACATGAATATTGAGAATATAGAAGCGTTTATTTATGTATGCCAGCTAGGCAGTATCAATAAAGCTGCAGAAGCACTGTATTTAACCCAGCCTTCTGTTTCGGCACGTATTCAATCGTTAGAAAAAGAATTAGATCTGAAATTATTTGATAGACAGAGAAATAAACTATCTCTGACGGAAAAAGGTGAACAGTTTTACCCGCATGCCAAAAAGATTCTCCATTCTTATCAAGAAGCAAAGCATAGTCTCAAACAAACGATGATCCCTTATGAATTGACGATTGGATGCGCATCCTCTATTTCCAATAATCTATTGCCTAACATATTGCCCGCCCTAAAAGAAAAATACGAAAACCTGAAAGTGAAAATTGTAACAGGACATTCAAAGGATGTTGTCCAAAAAGTGATTAACAACCAAGTAGACTTTGGCATTGTCAGGACTGAAACACATCCTCAAATTGAATCAATCCCGATTTTCAGCGATCCAATCGGGCTGTTCGTCCCAACTCATCACCCGCTTGCCAGCCTAGGCAACATCAATATGAATGAACTAGAAGAACAACCTTTTATTTTCTTTGACTATGGGTCATTTGATTGGTTGATGCTCCACCGATTATTTCAAAAAAACAATATTACACCGAACATCTCCATTGAGGTTGATCATATGGAAACTGCAAAAAATTTAGTGCTGCAAGGAATGGGACTATCGTTTCTACCTCATCATTGTGTTAGAAATGAAGTAAAACAAGGAACATTAAAACAAATTTCAATTGAGCCATCCATCGATTTCAACATCAATATTGAGTTTATCTATAAAAAGGGAAAATCCAAATCCGTTTTCATTGATCAACTCAAACAGTTTTTTCATGAATTAGATTAAAAAAGCCCTTTTTAGGGGCTTTTTTTCTTTCACTATCTTTTTTTCACTGGATGAATGTCCCCTCCCAAAAAGGCGATATTCGGATCTCCACTATTTTCTAGAAATTCTGCCATTTCTTGCAGCTCTTTATTGATACAGTCATTCCTTGGCATATCTGGGTTTAACAGAAGTTTGGAGTAAATAGCAGTAGCTGTTTCATACAAGACATGTTGATCTTTTATCTGTTTGATGCACTGTTTCATGCGCATGAAGAACCATGCGATCTCTTCAATGTCTTCCATCGGATAATGCGCTATTTTGAAGAGATTCTGCTGACGAAGGTCTCCTCTCTCAAAAATGAGTTCAAGCTCTTCTTTACTGATATATAAATCCGAAGCTTCCTCCTCAATCTCTACTACTTCAACCATGGCGTCGTCAGCTGTATATAACCGCTCAACAAATTCATCGAAACTATCTGCCAGCTTAAAATCTACTTCCAGCTCTAAATCAAAATAGTGAATAGGAGGATGTTCCTTCGTTTCTCGGTAATCCATGGCGATCCATGTATCTTCTTCCCCGCTGATGAAAATAAGTCCCTCTGGCATCTCCAATTCATCACTTAACTGAGCGCTATTCATAATTCCATCATCTTTGGCGATTCCTCTTAGATGGTCGAATTGAACATGATCCTCTGCCCATGAATTCGGCCGATCGGTTGGAAAAGCATTACGAACTGTAAAACCACCATTCCATTCTAAAATGAGTTTTTTGTATGTATCAGGTAAAGTGACACCAAGCGTTCCCTCTGCTTCACGAATTTGTTCCTCATCTATCTTTTCTAACGTAAAAGGACTCTCTTCTTCTTTCTCCCAGAATGATTTCAAACTCCTCGTATCTATCTGAGATAAGTATAACATTGACCAACTGTTCATTTACTCATTCTACTGTATAAAAAAACAGACTCTTAAAGTCTGTTTTAATCTTGTCTATACGTTTTCAGAAGTTGTATTTCGATCAATCATAGTCATGTTTCGATTTGATTTTTGTTCCTCCATTGTTGTATTCCGAATCGATTTCGTTTCAATGATTTTTAAAGTTTCTGCTGTTGAAACACTTAACAATACAATGGATACAATGATTAGTAATTTTTTAATAATCATACAGACACTCTCCTTTTTGAATATCATTTTGAGCCTTAAGAGCCTTTCTGTAATATTCGGCAGCTTTTTCAAAGTCCCCTTTTTTTTCATAAAATAACCCGACACTTTGAGCAAATGCTTCCACATAGACATGTAGTTTCTTTTCTTCAAAAATATCAAACACTTCTTTCAAAGCTTGTTCATTAGTATCCATATAAATAGCTTTTAATGCTTTAAATAACAAGACACTTAGCGAATCATTTACCTTTGAGGAATATATAAGTCCATCTTCAACGAGCAGATCCGCTTCATCACTTTGATTAGACTTGTACAGCGACCAACATAAACTAAATAGAGTGATTGGCTTTATGTCACTATTTTCCGAAGAAATGACATCTAACACTTCTTTATAATGCTTTATTGCCTCTGTATACTTTGATTGCCTATCATATGTATTACCAATATTTAATAATGTTTTTGCTACTAAACGTTGATCGTTTGCGCCCACAGCAATTGAATAAGCAGTCTTTAAATGTTGCAACGACTTTTCATATCTCATGAAATCATCATAATTTCCTGCAATGACAATTAGACTTTGAATTTGGCGAACTTTATACTGCTCATGTTCTTTATAAATATCTAGCGCCTTTATGATGTGATGCATAGACACATGCGTTTGCTTCATAATATAGTAGGCCTCAGCCACCTTGAAGTGAAACTCCGCTTGCTCAATATCATCGACAACCAGTGCAAGCTGCCTTTCAGCGATCTTGTAATATTGAATAGCCTGTACATATTCTTTCTTACTAAATTCATGCATTCCTCTAAAAAAAGCATTGTAATATTGCAACATACCGGAAAGTTGATGATTAGAATTCTCAATTTTATCAACCAATTCAGAAACAGAAGGAGATCGTTTTTCTGAAGGTTTAATATAATCGAGCATAAGCTGATGGCGAAAACACATCAATTGATAATAAATGAGCAGATCTTGATCCTCTTCCATTCGTTCAATTTCTCGTTCGACCTCAGCTTTCAATATCTCTGCATCTGGTACACTGAATTGTCGAATCATTTTATACCATTCATTGATTTTCACACCTACATGTGAAGAAAGAACTTTCTCCATCCCTTATCCCCCTTCCACTGAACTCCCTTATATGACATTTATTATCACATACAAGAATTTACAAAGCACCGAAAAGAAACCGCAAAAAGAACAAATATAGCCTTAGTAAACCTTTGGAACATTTTCATTCTCATCACAAAACAAAAAGACAGACTCATTTCAGTCTGCCTTCATCTTCTAGATTTCCATGAGCATACCTTTTGTCTTCAGGTAATTTGCATTGAATCATTTAACCACTCTTCACAATGTTCAATAAGCCACCTCAAATATTCCACATATTGACCGGCATGATAACCGTCACAAACAGCATGATGTACTTGAATGGCGACTGGCAAGATGATTTTTCCTTCTTCCACCTTAAATTTACCTAAGGTAAATATAGGCAGTAAATAAGCTTCATCTGTAGATACATTAAGGTTAAAAGAAGTAAAATCAATCCACGGCAGACTTGAAATATTGAACATGTTTTCTGGCATATGAGGTTTCGGAAATAGGTTGTTACTTTTGCTGTAAGTGTCCATGTCCGCTACACAGCTTTTATAAAACCGAGCAAAGTTTTCGTCATAAGGCGTCCAAATACTTGAAAACGTCTGTGTTTCTTTATTTAAAATTGTATAACTAGGATGGAGAATCTCCCAGTAACCAAGTGCATCGTCCACTTGATCCATCCGAAATTCCGGTATATTTTGCACAGCTCTTGCTAACAAATAAATTTGCACAGGATATACTTTTAGCCTTTTTTCTTTTAATATTGCATACAATTTTGTGATGTCTAGATCGATCACCAGACTATATGTGCATCGGGTTACCGTCATATAATGATGAAAGTGCTCTTTTCTCGGATAATTTTCATCTATTTGTTTTCTGTTTTTACCACCACAATCATCCTTTCAAGAGTTATGTCATGTTTCTGTCCATTCAAAGTCTACCATGAGCTTTGTTTATGATAAAGCCTCCAGCAACTCTTCGTAAGTAATCTTCCCTAACGTGAACTGTTCTAGTGATATATATATTTCTCCCCTGCCAATATAGAATTTGTAATTATCAGCGCTATCCTCTATTCACTTCTACCTTTACTATAGAAGCTTTTTAATTGATTTATCGTACCCAGCCAAATCATCAATTTGATAATAACCGACGGTTAACAATAGGCATGAAAAAGTGAAGAATGATGCCTCCGAAACAAATAGTTAATATGGTTCCAACACCGATAGGTCCTTTGCATATAAAAGCTAATATGAAGAAAAATGCATATAATATTGTTCTCGAAAATGCGATCGTTCTTTTTGAAATATCTCGAAGAATGAGTGTTAAATGATCAATTGGTGTTGATGCGAATTTTGTTTGAAGATATACGGCTGTTCCAAGACCAATGAATATCAAACCAGCTCCAAAGCAAGTCAGTTTGCTAAACCACATACTTGTATCAATGACATATTTGATGAGGAGTAACCACAGATCAATACCGATTCCAGTCACGAACGCTGTAATCAAACCTAAAAAAACAGGTTTTTTTCTCACTAATATAGAATTGCAAATTAAGATGATGATAGAAATCAAGACCTCCCAGCTCCCTACGGTAAGACCAAATTCTTTGGAAAGGCCAACTAAAAGGGCATCAAATGGGGAAGCACCTAGTCCTGATTGTATTGTTAATGAAATTCCTAAACTTAATACGAGTACACCTAAACCGTAAGAAACATACTTTTTTTTATTAGACATGATCTCTACTTAAAGATAATTCTTTTATCATTAAAACGTGCAGAATCCCGTCTTCCATAAATTCATCTGAAGCAGTTTGAAAACCAAGTTTTTTATAAAAACCTTCTGCTTGTGTTTGTCCATGCAGCTTTATCTTTGTAATTCCTTTTTCTTGCATGATTTTTTCCAGTTCTCTGATAATCACTTTGCCTAAACCGTACTGACGATAAGGTTTTAGGATGCAAATTCGTTCCAATTTACCTGTACCATCCACAATACGCACCCGACCTGTGCCGACAGGTTCATTCTCATGGTATACCAAGACATGCTGACATTGTTCCTGAAGAGTGTCAAATTGATCAAATTCTTCAGACTCAGGTACTTGCTGTTCATCAATAAAGACCGACTTTCTAATATTAAGAGCAACTTGTAAGTCATTTTCAGTTGTTATTTTTTTTATATGCATTGTTTATCAATCCTTTTCTGATATTAGTCTGAACCAGGTGAAGCATTTATATGGTCTTATACTAGTAAGAATAAAATATTTTTATTGCAATTACAACAAAAATGCAAGTTTTTTAAGATAGTGGGCATTTTGCAAGAGAAAGAAATTGAGAAAGCTGGTTTTAGTAGTGAATGTCGAAGCGGAATTAATGCGAACTATTGCGCCACTTATCAGTTTGGTATCTCTTGGCGTTACACTTCTCACTTTTGGTGCCTTTGTTTTTTAGTGATTAACATTTGAAGAAAGTTCTCAGAAAAAAGCCCCTAGCCATAAAAGTCAGGGGTTTTACTTTGTCCTTCCCCGAAAAAGACTGATTTAATAAGGTTCTATGATGAGCCTTTCTGATAAAAAATGTGCATTTCTGAAGAAAACTGAAAAGGTTCGTCCCCAATCTGTCCCAATAAAAAAACAGACCGTGGAGGGCCTGTTTTCATTTTGCCTATACGTTTTCAAATATTGAGTTTGGATCGATCATCGTCGTGTTTCGATCAGTTTTTTGAGGAAATACAGTGGTATTTCGATCAGTTGATTCTTTTGAGTAATTAAGAGAACCCAGACAAGCAGCACCTACCAATAAAGCGGCGCTAATCAATATCTTCATTTTAATATTCATATAAACACTCCCCTTTTTGGATTTCGGTTTGAGCTTCTATGGCGGTTCTATAATAATCTGCTACCCTCTCCGAATCATTTCTTTTCTCATAGAGATTTGCAAGGCTTAAAGCAAACTCTTCAATATAAGGATACAACTTCTTTTCTTCTAATCCTTTAAACATTTTTCGTACATTTTCAATACCTTCATCGACATAAATTGTCTTTAATGAATTGAGCAATGTTTTATAAAACAGATTGTTTTCTGCTGTTGCACTTTTTATTCCTTTAGCGATATAATCAAGTGCTTCTCTTGTGTTATCACTTTTAAACAAGGTCCAACTTAAACTAAAAAATAATCTTGGTTTAATATCTTCATTGTTTTCGCTCATCTTATCTAGTCCTTTTTTATAGAAGGACGCAGCTTTAATATAATCCTGTTGCCTGTCATACGTATTTCCAAGATTCAAATAAGTTTTAGCAATTAATCTTTGATCATTTATTTCTTCAGCAAGATTTAGTGCTTTATGTAAGTGGGGGAGCGACTTCTCATATCGTTTAAAATCATCATAATTTCCTGCGATCACAAATAGACTTTGAATTTTTCTCACCTTATAAAGATCATAACGATCATAAATCTCTAGCGCTTTTATAATATGGTGCATAGAAACATGGGTTTGTTTCATGATGTAATATGCTTCTGCTACTTTAAAATGGAATTCTGCCTGTTCAATTTCATCTACAACAAGCGCCAGCTGTCTCTCAGCAATCTTATAATATTGAATGGCCTGTACATACTCTTTCTGACTGAATTCATGCATACCTCTAAAAAAGGCATTATAGTATTGCAACATTCCAGACAGTTGATGGTTAGCATTCTCTATTTTATCGACTAGAGCGGAAATAGATTGATCGAATGAAGGTTTTATATAATCAAGCATAAGTTGATGTCGAAAACACATTAATTGATAATAGATAAGAAGATCCTGATCTTCTTCCATCCTATCTATTTCCCATTCAACCTCAGCTTTCAAAATCTCTGCATCCGGCACACTAAATTGACGAATCATTTTATACCATTCATTTATTTTCACACCAACATGTGAAGAAAGAACTTTCTCCATCCCCTTACTCCCCTTCTACAATATTTCCTTATATTACATTTATTATGACATACAGAAATTTACAAGGCACCGAAAAGAAACCGCAAAAAGAACCATTGTACATCAATAAACCTTTGGCACATGTCTTTATCCTCACAAAACAAAAAGGCAAACTCATTTCAGTCTGCCTTCATCTTCTAGATTTCCATGAGAATACCTTTTGTCTTCAGGTAATTTGCATTGAATCTAGCCTTTTTTCTTTTAATATTGCATACAATTTCGTGATGTCTAGATCGATCACCAGACTATATGTGCATCGGGTTACCGTCATATAATGATGAAAGTGCTCTTTTCTCGGATAATTTTCATCTATTTGTTTAAACATTTTTTATCTCCTCCTGAATGTAATTGCTTGTATTCAGGAGGAAGCTTTATCTGTTTTTACCACCACAATCATCCTTTCANATTTTCATCTATTTGTTTAAACATTTTTTATCTCCTCCTGAATGTAATTGCTTGTATTCAGGAGGAAGCTTTATCTGTTTTTACCACCACAATCATCCTTTCACAAGATATATCATGTTTCTGTTTATTCAAAGACTACTATGAGCTTTGCCTACGTTAAAGCCTCCAGCAACTCTTCATAAGTCATCTTGCCCAACGTGAATTTTTCTAGTGCTATATATGTATTCTCCGCTGAGGTATTCATTCTATTATGACAGTCATTCACTAGCTCATGTTCATTTGGTAATGGTTCATGTATATGTTCTGTTTTTCGAAATGCTTCATAGTATCTTATACCAAATATTCTTTGGGACATCGCATTGATGTGAATTCCGTCCGGATTAGGTATAAGGCTTTTCGCAGTAACATAATAACAATTTTCATGATGATTTGCATATTTTTGTAGTATCTCATTGATCAGTTGATGTTCCACACATCCTGCGCCAAATGCTGTCTTTCCTAAGAAATCGCCCAAACCACCTATCACAAGCGGAATGTTAGGTACAGATAATTCAGTTCTCAGTTCATGAAATAATCTTCGTATTTTTTCATCGTATTCTTTGTATTTCCCATCTTGGCTGTCACTTTCTCCTTGATGCCATAATATTCCGGCCAATTCGCTATCTTCCCTTGCAAATTTAGCTTCATTTATTGCATGACGAAATAATGCCCCATCTCGTGACCACTCATCAATGGAACTGCCACCTTCGGCACATGGGATAAGACCAATCTTCTCTCTCTCATGCTCTTTACACCAAGCCTCCGCAAAAGAAGCCGCTAGTCCTACGCCAGCTACCGGTCTATCAAAATGGATGGGTTCAGTCATCATTTGCCATCTACCATTTCGCAACATCATGATTCTTTCATTATAAATTGGTGGCACTTCATGCTTGAAGCCTCGCCCCGCCATATTTGATTGTCCAATTAGTAAAAATGACTTCATATTTTTCTCCCCCTCTCTTCATTTTTCATATTTTGTTGAAAGAACAGTAAACAGTAATTACTTAGGGTAAGATCCTGATGCATCTATCAATCAGGTGGATCGACTATGATCAATCCACTTAAACCATTTTAACAAGAAGAAATCTCTTGTCCATGTTGTCATATGGGCTGACGTTAAACTTGTGAAAAAAACATATTTATGTATAATACAATTGATGTATACTACATGAATTTTAGGAGGGTGACCTTTTTTGAAAAGAGAAGATGCCTTAAAACTAAGATCAGATATTAAGAAAATGATTATAATAACTGGGGTTTTTGAATCTCAAAATTTGCCCAATGGACCATTTGAAAAACCTCTACCAACCTCTCAAATGATGGCGTTAGAGGAACTAGAGATAGAAAAATTAACTGTTTGGCAACTATCCAATAAACTTAGATTAGAGACTTCAACTGTAAGTAGATTGGTAGATAAGTTAGTAAAAAAGGGACTTGTTTATCGTGAAGTAAATGAAAAAAACAGAAGAGAACTTTTTCTGCACCTCACAGAAGAAGGTCACATTACTGTTAATCGCTTAAGAGAACAATCCCTTACATTTTATCAACGTATCCTCAATAATTTATCAGAATCAGAACAAAAAATAGTTGTGGATGGTTTTGAATTATTTATTGATTCTATTTCTAAGTCTTTTGATTAGAGTGAGGTAAATCATACCCTTTGGAGGATAAAATGAGTTTGGATTTTGAACGTCCTATTATTGAACTAAAAGAGAAATTTGATGAATTAAAGAAAATGATGAAAGAACATAATGTAGATTTATCATCAGAAATTCAAGAATTAGAAAAACGTTTAAATAAAATGCAAGATGAAATTTATTCTAATCTTACACCTTTTCAACGAGTTCAAATTGCAAGGCTACGTAACCGGCCCACGACATTGGATTATATACCTTTATTGTTTACAAACTTTTTCGAACTTCATGGTGATCGATTATATGGTGATGATCAAGCAATGATAGGTGGTATTGCAAAATTTAAAGGGATGCCCGTTACGGTTATTGGTCATCAAAGAGGGAGAAGTACAAAGGAAAATATAGAAAGAAATTTTGGAATGTCACATCCAGAAGGATATAGAAAAGCGCTAAGACTGATGAAACAAGCTGATAAATTTAATCGCCCTATTATTACATTTATTGATACAATTGGCGCCTATCCAGGCAAAGGGTCTGAAGAACGTGGAATTTCTGAAGCGATAGCTCGAAATCTATTGGAAATGGCTACACTTAAAGTGCCAATTGTTTGTATTGTAATTGGAGAGGCATCAAGTGGTGGAGCTCTTGGCATTAGTGTCGGTAACCATATCCATATGTTAGAGTATTCATGGTACTCGGTCATTTCGCCAGAAGGAGCAGCATCTATCCTATGGAAGGATGCTAAGTATGCTCCAGAAGCTGCTAAACATATGAAAATTTCAGCAAAAGATTTAAAGCATTTAGGAATTATTGATGAAATCATTCCTGAAATTAAGGGTGGAGCACAAAATGATTTAAAATCACAAGCAAAATTGATTGAATCTGCAATCGAATCATCTCTTAAAAAATTGATACGATTATCCTCGGAAGAGCTTATACAACAGCGATATGAAAAGTATAGACAAATAGAGAATTATAAATGAAAATACTTAAAACCGTATTACATTTCTGAGGATTCTTACTAAAAAGTTCTAAATATTTTGTAAGTAACCTCTTAAACTGGATATGCTGATACTATTAAAAGTGTGTGATCGGTATGGAAAAGGGATTTTTTGATTCTAAAAATACTGAGAAACAATCTGGTGGATAAAATTCGTCCCCAATTCGCCCCCAATCAAAAGAAACAGAACAAACATTTGTTACCGACAATCAAAAAACCCTTGCTAGGCAAGGGTTTCAACGATGATTCCGACTGGGCTCAAACCAGCGACCTCTATCCTGTCAAGGTAGATATATGGCATACTGTGAGTATCACCAATATCCTCTGGTGTTCCTTAGTATTTTTTAAAAACCGAAAAAAATGTTACCTTTTTATACACCTGTTTTAAGCTTTATCACCATTAATATATTTCACTAACATAGCTGCTGCGTACATAAAGAATGCAGCGATTAAACCATTCACCATACTTCCAAAAACTACAATCAAAATCTGTCCTGCGTAATCTGTCCATGTCTTATCTGGAAATACAGCAATGTTCCATATACTTATGAGCATATAGAATCCAGTCGCAATGATAAAAGTCCAAACAATTAATTTTGATTTGAGCATTTATTGACAATCCCCCATAATCCATTTTCTTCTATGATAACATGAGTTAATAATTAATCTTCAATCAATTCATCGTGATCCATATTCTTAGCTTCATCTAACTCACGTTCTAATCGCTTCTTATCTTGTTATCCTTTCAAAACGTATATGAGCAATATACAGAGTTGGTTTCTTCATAAGTCGAAAAGCTTTCTACTTTCAAATATCCTTCAAAGCCCAAAGCAGCTTTAACTATATTTTTACTCTTAAACAACATATCTCTTTGAATATCATTATCTTTCATGTTTGAAATATCGTCTATAAACATTGTGTGTAATTCAAATCTATTATTCTCATATTCAAATCTAAGAACCTTCACTTTTAATCCTCCTTATTAATTTTCCTTAATTATACAGGGGATTTAGATTGAATGGAAAGAATATCATAGTTTTAAACGACTGAACGCAAATATGCGTTTTGACATAAGCTGATGTCATTTTAAATGACGGTAGGTATTTATGAAATCCCCACTGTAGGTTAAAACTACTCCCTTTGTAATACTGCACTACTGTGTCAAGTGTCCCGAACAGTTTCTCAACCCTCAAGTTTGAGTTTTGATACTTGTGGCTTGTCCTGCATCGTCAGAAACGATACACCCATCCTTCGTACAGCACTTAATGGCAGCTTTCGCCTTTCAGATACATGTGCAAATAGTGAAGCACAGTGGTATCCTATCCTCATTTATCACATCGGCTGAGTCACTACCCTTTTAAGTTTAAAGTGTTAGCACATTCCACGACAGTCTTATCCTTAAAAATGGCATCACTAAAGACAACACCTTGATCCAGGAGTATAGACTGATCCTATTTAGTTAGGTGAGGTAAACTTTACTTGCCTCGTAAAATGCACGACCTATTGAATACAAACTAAATTAAGTTAGAATGGGCTGGTATCATGGGCGCGTACCAACCCATCAGATTAGATAGTGCGCCAACACTTTTCTAATCAGCTAGAAATGACGATCATGAGCAGTAGGAATAGCCCTAATGTGCTCATGATTCTATTAACCTTACATCTAAAAAGAAATTGAATACAATATTATTGAATTCATTGATGATGTAAAGAATGAATTCAATCAAATAAATAAAAAATTAGATAGACAAGTAGCCACTTACATTGATGTGTAGATGGTTTTTTCATGCGTAAATATGCCCTTTTCAAGATGCAAGAAATTAGTAACACATCTAATTAAACAAAGACAAACAGCATGTGATTTAAAGCCCATTTATTCTAATTTATGTAAAATTTTTTCCTTTCTGTGATATCCTCACTATTGAAAAATGATTAGAAAGGAAGTATTCCAATGAAAAAGTTTTTTGTTAAGATGTTGCTAGTTCTCATATCAGCAGCAGTTTTCATTCCCACAACAGCTACATATGCAGCAGAAAAGATTGAACAGAAAGAAAATTTGGCAGTAACTTTCAATCCTACTGAGCTACAAAAACAACTTGCTTTAAGAGATGTACCATTAGAAAAACAAGAGGCCTTGCTTCAAGCATTTAAAGCTATTGAGAATGCTAACAATGATCCACTTGCTACTACAAATGGCCCTAAGGGTGCGGCTATTAAGGCAGCAATCAAAGTAATTAAAGGCTTAGTGAATAACGACTGGGCAAAATGGGTTTTACAGCAACGTTTTGGAAAGGAAGCTGTAAATGGTACTGTCAAAAATGCAAACAAGATCATTAAAGAATTAGAAAAAATTATTGATACTCCAAAAAATGCAGCTGGTAGGGCTCGAAAGGTTGTTTCTGCAGAGCTTAAAAAACATATAGACTCAGGTGTAGCTGATACAATCGGACTTGTTGTTGAATACATCGTTCTCACTGCTGATTTACTTATACTTTAGATAAAAGGATGGTGACTATATATGTCACAAAATCAATTCATTCAGTTCCAAAAAGCCAATGGTTTAGACGATGAAGACGTTCAATTCCTCATCACTCTCTCAGGAGCATTTTGCACCTGTGAAGAAGAAAACAAAAAGGCATATGATATAACAAGGACAGCGTTCATTAGACACTTCGGTGAAGAATTAAACCTTTCAGATATTGAAGGAAACACTAGAGAAGAATATGAAGAGATCATCAATCAATTTCTAAGCAAGAAGGATAAAAAAATCAATGTGGATGAGCTTTTACAATCTTTTTATGATGCAGATATGATGGAGGGATTAAAAAAGAAATTCAATTAATGGCCTTGGTTTGAAGGTCTTTTTTATTGCCATCAATTACATATAGGCACCTCTCTTTAGAAATACTTGTGCTCGTTTACGTGGGTTGTCCGGCTTTGTTTTGTGTGTTAGTTCTTCACGTAGAACCGAGTTCATAATAGTGCTTACTTCTTCATCTGACTTAAATTCTGCAAGCTCTTCAATCCACATAACACCTATTGGAAAGTCAGCGTCTTTGATTGATTTGAGCTTTTCAGGATCGTCAGCCCCTGCAAAATATATCTTGTTCCCTCTCGGCTTGTATGTGATTTCTAACCTAGAAGGAACAAACTTGAATAGATGAGAGACACCCAGCGTTACCGTTGCTTGCTTTATTTGTGCGAAAACAGATTTAACAAGCGTGTTCTGTACTTTACGCAGCACGAGAGCGGAAACAGGGTATTCAATGATGTCTGTTACTACTCCAACACCCACGCTAAACGATTTGCCAGAAGCACGGCCTCCCTTCATAACGTAATGAAGATGCTCTTTTGCTCTCCTGCATCTCCAAAACTCATGAAATGCCGGTGCCAGCACTTCCGATATTTTAATCATGGTCATCGATATCACCTATATCATCAACAATACGAACGCCAACATTTCCCACCATATCAACTTTATCTGTCCACATAGAATGACGCTTCCCTAACAGCTCAGCTGCTTTTACACGATCCTTTAGATAAGGGTCTTTATCTTCTAATTGCTGTGCGCCTTCGCCTAAGCCAACAGGTATTTGCTCTGTTTTCTCTCCACGCATGACAGCAGTTAGAAACTCAAGAATCTCGTCCTGTGAAGCTATCCTTTCAGCATCCTTTTCATCCAACCGCTCTTTTATATAGGATTTAATGTCAGGTTTAGTCAGGTTCTCTTGACCGATTGATTTAGCGGACTTAGAGCTGTATCCTGCTTTCCTAGCGGCTTCTGTAGCATTTCCTAGTTCGATGTAGTAGTCAGCAAAGCGCTTCTGTTTTTCTGTCAGTTTCATTGCATATCAACTTACCCCCTTTTAATTTATTCACTCTAAACTGCCGCCGCACTCTACCTTTAAGCCGATATTTTTTATAGAGATTCTTCACCGGAAGCAGTTTACAGGAACAAAAAAAGCACCTTAATAATAGAGGCGCCATTTTATTCATTATTAGATTGTTCAGAGTTATCACTTGAATTACTTTGTTTTTTAAACTCATTTACTCTGTCCATAAAATATTCTAGGTTTCTATCAAAATAGTGATAATTTATCAGCATAATCATTATTAGAACACCGTTACCAATTTCAAGTATTATCGTTTTTCCGCTGAGTAAGGTTAAATCTGTCCAACAGAGGACTGCTATAGTCACAAATGACAGCATTAAACTTGTAAGTAAGCCTCTTCTCGCATGTAGTTGCCCTAAACGATAACTGTATATGTTTTTAATTCCTTTCCCAAGTTCTTCTTCAATGATTCGCTTATCTATTTTAAATTCTTTATCAAAGTAAACTAACCATTTTCTTTTTCTGTATTCTGGAATTACAAACCAGAAAAACAAACTAATCTGATGAATGATATGCCCTAAAATTAATCCTAGTGCTGCTGCTAGTGCAGTAAAACCTACTAGCGAGAAACCTTTATACTTTAGAATTTGGGGTATATACTCTGGTTTGTTTATTAAATACAGCAGGGTTATAAATATCATAAACACCCATCCAGGGAGTCCCCATCTTACTAAATATTTAGATTCAAAATTCACCTTTATCACCCCCGCCTTTATATCGGCAGAAAGCGAGCACATGGAACTATTCGCAAAATTTGTCGAACGAAAATCAATTTAGTATTATTGGCATTTCAGGAGTATCAAACTTTTTATAGAATTTCTTTAACTCATCCTGCTTCAAAGCATTATTTTGATCACTTCTGAAATCTGGAGATTCTGCATTCACTTTATTAACAATAATATGATCACTCTTAATTGATTTAGCATACTCAATCAATTTTTCAATATAAAATGTTGCTATTCCTCCTTTCCTTAAAGAGCCGTCATGTACATGTATTAGTTGTAGCATTAATGGTCTGTTTTTTTGAGCATCATAAGTCTTAGTAAAACGTTCCGTAATAGAAAATTTTTCGTGAAAATCCATACTGAATAAAGGCTTATCCTCTCTTACATTATATATACAAAATTTACAAGACATGTCATTAATGTGATAACCCGTCCTAATACTTTCTTTCATTCCTTCATCAGAGAATCTAAATTCAATATCTTCATTATGACTTAATAAAGCTTCTGGAAGGCCCCAGTTACGAATGATAGCCTCACTTATATTTTGAGATTCTAGTTTCATTTGTAATTCACATCCAATTCTTATTTTGTAACTTAAGATTATCATAGTTTTATTTAAAATAAGAATTGGTGACGCGGGAAAATTGTGCCTCCCCGTCCTGCCTTCCATTTTACACTACGGATTTTTCGTCTTTCAAGATATGCACAAAGTGGCAATATTGGCATATTTGGTCGATGATATTATCTTTCATCTGCCGTACCTTTTCACGAGACAGGCCCAAGTGAAGTCCAATGGCTCGATAACTCATACCTTCCATCATGCAGTCATAGACCACCCTGTGCTTTTCACCTTCGATTTTGCTTGCTGACTGCCTCTATTGCATATACACGTTCTTCAAACTTTCGAAGTCTCTTAAACAATCTTTCTTCCCTCATATCCATGTCACGTAATTCAGCTTGGCTCTTTCCTTTGCTCCCCTTTGGCAATGTTGCCTCGATGCCGTATTGAGCAACGCCCCAGCTACGCATAGGTATGTCAGTGCCATATAAAACACGTTGAAGCCGTTGAACCTCTTTCGCCATCCAGTGATAATTGTGAATGAGTCCTTCAATCTCTTTTTTGTTCATATTGTTTCCCCTCCCGTTATTTACGCTTGTACGCCCCGCCTTTGACTCTTCTCAGTCTTTGCATGTTTTGCCCCATTAGCTTTCTTAAATCTCTATCAGTGAGCTTCTGCGTGTTCTTTTTAGGCTTTTCCTTCTTCATGGCTGCTCCTTTCTGAGAAATAAAAAAAGGACACCAATCAGCACCCCTAAAAGGTGTTGATCAGTGTCCTCAGGCTCTCCGTCTTGGACTCAATATATTGTTTAATTTGATTATATAATAAATTCTAAGAAGAATAACATTTTTGATTTTTTTCTCATTACTACTTTCCTAATGTTTATTTTTGACTTATTATTAGAAAGATATAACAAAAAAACAAAAGTGAGGAAATATAATGAATGATTTGTATTATCTTGAAGATGAAAAAGTCGAAGAATTCGATGATACTTCCTTAGAATTCGAAGATGAATCTGAAGATCAAATAAATGAAATACCGTCTGAAATAAGAAATTAAGAGTACAAGCTTATGATAAAAGTGTTAGTGATTTAGTAAGGATGGTTAAAGATAAAGAAATCCTATTAACTCCTGAATACCAAAGAAACTTCATCTGGGATACAAATAAATGTTCTTTGCTTGTTGAATCTATACTACTTAACATCCCCATTCCTGTTATTTATGCTTCTGAAGAAAAAGATAGCGTATGGAACATCGTAGACGGTTTACAAAGACTTACAGCTTTGAACCGATTTATTAACAATCAATTTAAATTAAAGGGCTTAAAAGTTTTAAGTGAACTTAATAATCTAAAATATGATGAACTTCCTTCTAAAGCTAGTCGAGTTTTGAAAAATGGTAATCTGAGAACAATATTAATATTTAATGACTCTCATCCAGAAATTAAATACGATATTTTTATGAGACTAAATTCTGGAGCAGTAAAGTTAAACGAACAAGAACTAAGAAATTGCTTGTATAGAGGGCGTTTAAATCAGCTTTTGAAAAAATTAACACATACCCCTAAGTTTATGCAAATCTTAGGGTTGAAGAAGCCTCATAAAAGAATGACTGATCAAGAAATGATATTAAGATATTTAGCTTTTTCTGAAGGATATAATGAATTAAATAATAATATGGAAGGCTACAAAGGTGCTACAAAGACATACTTAAACAGTTATTTTGAGAAAAATCAGGATATCTCTGAAGTGAAATTACACCAACTTGAAAATAAGTTTAATAGTGTGATTGATTCTGTGTATGAAGTTTTTGGAGACAAAGCATTTAGAAAATTGAACGAAGATGGATATGAAACAAAAATCAACAAAGCCATTATGGATGTGATAATGATTAGTTTTCAAAATTATACATTTGAAAGAATTCAAGCAAAGAAAGCAGAAATATTATTAAATTACAAAGAGATACTAACTGATCAAGATTTCAACAAATCCGTAACTCAAGGGACATCAGATACAAAAGCTTTAGAATATAGATTAAGTTCTTGGATTTCTAAAATGGAAAGTACTATGTCAACAGTGGGGTAAACTAATGAATATGCAAAGCTTTCAAAACTTTACTGAAGCACTTAAAGAAGTTGAAATACTTACAAAACTAGCTGAAAAACTGGAAAAATATGAAAATAGCTACGCAACATTAATAAAGAGCGCATTATTGCTTCTTACCGCTAAATTTGAAGTGTTTCTTGAAGATATAGTTACTGAATATATTGATACCATAAACGATATGAATATAACAAACCTTGTACTCTCAAATAAACTTAAAATAACGCACTCAGCGGTATTACTTAAAAAACTTATGGATTATATCGAACATCCGAATAAGGATCCAGAAAAAATCGAAGTATTTAAAGAATTATCTATATTATGGTCCAATGAGGAGAATAGTGTATCTCCTCTTAAAATTCCTAATAAATTTAACTACGGTAAACATGGATCTAAAGAGGTACAAAAACTTTTCAAGAATATTGAACTAGATATTTTTGATAAAGTTACTATTTATTATAATGAAGAAGACTCTCTCTTAGATGATAAAGAAGAAATTAATATGGATGTAATTATCAATAACATGACAAATCAAAGAAATAATATAGTACATCAAGATAAGAGTCCCAACATGACTCATAAACAGATAGATAGTTATTTAAACACTTTAAATGACTTTTCAAAGGAACTATGTGTAGTGTTAAATAAAAAAATATTTCTTTTTAAAGAGGCTTGCAAGTCATACCAACAAGTAGCATTCTCAAAAGAAGTGTAATATTTTTCCCTTTATAAATAGATGCACTTAAAATAAAATTCAAAAAGACACTGAATATACTTCAGTGTCTACATTACTTTTCCTAAAAACAATCACTAAATCTTTTAACTTAAACTTCGAAACTAATATTCTAATATCATCTCACCTTGAACCCTATCTCATGGTCAACTCTCGCAAAATAACCTTTAGCAGTTTGAATGATTGTTTTTCCGTGTTCAGGTGCGTCTGTGATATGGGCTGTACCTTCGTTGCCGTCAATCACGATGATGCGGACCTTCCCAGGTTCTAAATTCTAATGAATGGTTGTTTCAAAATCCTTTATTTCTTTTGGTTTCATCCGCTCCGCCCCGCTTCCATGTGTTATAATTAAAGTGTGAGATTTAATTAGCACTGGAGCAGCGGCTTCGGTGTTTTTTTATGCCCCTTTATCCATCTGGAACGTTGGTGACGGTTTTAGTTCTTCTCGGTAAACGATAGGATGTTTTGCTAGATACGCCTCTAGCTCTTCTTTGGTCATCTTCCAAGTGACATCCGGCCCCGCTGTATACGGATTGTTAGACTTTCCGCTCATATTTTCTACCCGCCTTCCTTTTCAGTTCGCCAATTCAGTAATAATAATTTCGACTCGTGGATTTTCGCTGTAGAACTTACAGACTTTCAATTCCACTACTTGACTATCATCCTTGTAAATTAGATTGTTTAATGCGTCTTTAATGCCTTTTGAATAGTTATCAACATCCGGCTTTGTTGTGGGCCTTAGAATTCCTTTTTCAGCACATGCTTTTTGCTTCTTAGAATCTGAAATTTTCTTTGTCATTGGTCTGAATACTCTGATATCCTTTGAGACAGGTCCCGTTATGAGTTGATTTGGTTTATGTTGTGAAGCAACTAAAGCCACGTAATGCTTAAAATCTTTTGATTTCTGCGGATCATGCATAACGATTTTTCTTTTTCCAGTATTCCTTGTAGACGCTCTTGGTCTCCCTTGCGCTACTGGCTCGCCATAAACTGTAAATGCTATTATCATGTCAACCTCCCGTCATCCCGCAGCCATTGCAGGAGCTTCCTTTCTCTGAATCTAGCTGTGAAAGTGATAGTGATTAGCGCTGCCATCGTCTTCATGCTGTCTTTCCTTCCAACGCCCTTGCTTCGACTAACATTCTGTCTAACATTTCGATGACTGGCTTTAGGCTTTGCTTACTTTCTGTGGTGTTACAATCAGGACAAGGGAAGAAGCCCGCCATGAAAGTATTTTCGTTTATGACGACTTTCGATCCGTTACATGGTTCACACATTTAAAACGCTCCTTCTAACCGATGATTTAGCTTTATATTTTTCTCAATCGTTACAGCAAAGTTCTTACACATTGAGAAAAATCGTGTGCCGAATGCTTCATCCATTTGTATGAAGTCCTCAAAATTCAGATGAAAGCATGATCGGTTTTTGATGTTGATAACGATAATTAATGATTTCTTGCATTTGCAGAAACGGCCATGTCTTCAGCTCGTCATTTTCATTTGTTCTTGATTTGAATAGATCATCAATAAAAAGCACGTCTATGTTTTTTAAAAGGTCCATCTTCTCTGATAACTTATCGAAATTTTTTCTAAGATCCTTCAAACTGGGCTATTTTTCAGAACAAAAAACAGAATGAATGTTCTTTTTCACTTGAAAATAAGTCGTTAGCCTCAATTAATTTATTCTAAACCATACTTTTATCCAGTGTTAATGCAGTAAATTTGGAGGGGATGCTTCACATGTTAAACACTTATACTCAAAGCCATTTAGAAGACTGGATCGGGAGGTTTTAAGAGGTAAACAGATTACATCGCCATCAGACTTAGAAATAATTGAATTATGCCGAAAAATGAACATTTTCATCGTGCAACATGAAAAACGAACCTGTATGACTGAGATATGCGGTGTCTATGTTATAAGCATTGATAGTAGATCAGATCCATTTCAACAAAGATGCGAACTAGCGCATGAACTTTGGTACATTTTGATTGAAGGTGGGAACAATGCAGTGATGCCACATCAATGGAAACAATACCAAGAATACAAGGCGAACTATTTTTCATACCATTTCTGCATTCCGACATTCATGCTGAAAAATTTAAACCTACCCGCTGATCAAAACAAAGCAGCACTACTTGTCGCAGATATTTTCAAAGTGACTTGCGAATTTGCTAAACGTAGGCTAGGCCTATACTACAACAAAATCAAATATCATTGAGGTGTTAAGAATGGGAACTATTGAACAAAGAAGTAAATACACTTTCCGTTTGACCACTGAGGGTGAGTATGTAAACGGTAAACGCAATAAAGTGAGAAAGCCAATAAAAATAACAGATGAATCATTGTTGAAAAAACCCAAGAAACTTGAAAAATTTCTAGAACAAGAGTTACTAAAATTTGAAATTGAGGTTCAAGCGGGTGCCTATATTACACCTGAGAAAATGGTTTTTTCAAAATTCGTTGATGAGTGGCTTGAGAAAAAGGCAACCAAAATTTATGAAATTACTAAGCTAGATGTAGTAAAGCAACACATGAAAAATCATATCCTTCCTGCTCTAGGTGATAAGGAACTTGGTAAAATTAATAGCAAAAAAATTGATGATTTAATGCATTCTCTTACCCTTGACGGTGCTAGAAAAGATGGAAAAAAAGGCGGTTTAGGTTCTGCTACGCAAAAAGATATCTATTCTATTCTTGATAGAATTTTCAATACTGCTGTTCATGAGTGGTCGATCCTTCCTGAGAACCCTATGAAAGGACTAAAACCACCAAAAATCGAAAAAAAGAGATGGGATTTTTTGATTCAGAAGAAGCTGCTTTGTGCATTTCTAAACTATATGAATTAGAGCCTATTTGGTGGAGAATGTATTTTTTAACAACGTTAATTGCCGGTACAAGAAGAGGTGAGGGTCTGGCTTTAGAATGGAAAGACGTTGATTGGGATAAAGGAGGATTGAATATAAGCCGCAGTTTGTCCAAGACTAAAAATGGAGAAGCGTATATAAAAGCCACTAAAAACAAAAAAAGTCGTTTCGTTTCAATGCCTGAATGGTATATGGAAGATTTACAGAAATATTATTTGTGGTGGAGGAAAGAAAAAATGAAAGTTGGTGAAGAATGGGAAGGCGGTACATTTGAATTTTTATTCCACAACGGCATCGGAAAACCATTTTACTATACAACTCCAACCGCTCGATGGGATAAGTTTAGAAAAAAAGCTGAGATAAAAGAAATAAGGCTTCATGATCTAAGGCATACAATGGTTACTCTTCTTATTGAAGCTGGTGCTCAAATGAAAGCCATCCAAAAAAGAACTGGTCATGAAAGCCTTAAAGTTCTTTCTGACACATATAGTCATGTAACAGAAAAAGTTGATAAAGATACAGCTGATAAATTCGATGTGTTTAAAACAGCTCGTAGCGAAACCGGAAATTAATTTAAATATTAATAGACCATTTGATCAATTTCATAACTTTTTTTGAAAGAATGGCCCCACAAGTCGAAATCTTTGTTTTATGTGGAAAGATAAAAACAAAAAACCCTTGCTAGGCAAGGGTTTAAACGATGATTCCGACTGGGCTCGAACCAGCGACCTCTACCCTGTCAAGGACGAGACACGTTTTCTGACTAATTCTAACACATTCTAAATAATCGTCCTAACCNGATGATTCCGACTGGGCTCGAACCAGCGACCTCTACCCTGTCAAGGACGAGACACGTTTTCTGACTAATTCTAACACATTCTAAATAATCGTCCTAACCCTTGGTACATAAAGGTTCATTCGATTTTGTTTCCTACCTTATACTGAGTGATTCTTATTAGTAAAAACATTTCTTGTGACACCACTGTGACTCAAATCCTCAATCAATTCATCATGATCTATGTTCCTAGCTTCATCTAACTCCCGTTCCAGTCGCTTTTTATCTTGTTCAGCTTCTTTTAAAGCCTTCTTCACTTCACGCAGCTCACGTACAGTCATCTCATCTACAGTTTTTGTTACGCCTGTGGATGGGATTTGGTGAGGAACATTTCTGCTTCCTTCTGGGAAACTTGCGATTTCATATAGTGCTTTTAAACCTAAATTTGCGCCCGGGCGCAAATTTGACTCACTCAGATTATCAAACACTTTTATAAACCTGCTTGCCTGGAATGTATCAATTTCTACTGATTCTAACCACTTCATCCACTCACCATGAACCAAGTCATTCTCTTTCACGTGTTTCAACCGTCTGCCAATCTCAAATATGGCCTGTCCAGCTACTTGCTTAATATCATCATTTAAAATGATAGTGGTGACCGGCATAGTGTTCCTATCATACTGACAGGTGCTCTAATCAACCGCCCCAAATATGGGTTCGTTAAATCATTTCATTTTCTCCTACTATAGATGAGTGAGCCATGATCTCTAAGTAGATTGCTATCCCTGATGATATTTTGTAGGTAGCCAAAGTGAAAAGCAACCTTGCTTCTTTTCTTCGTCCTCCTCTATAAAAGCGATATGCCATTTTCAAGTTGATGCTGCTAACTCTAATTGGGATCATTAAAAAGTAAAAAACATTGTTAATAGTAAACCTCACTTTTACGTTCTTCTCTCGAATTTCTCTATATGCTGTATAAGATGTAGTGAGGTATGCTAATGCCACAAATAGTAACAGTAAACCTAAGTAATCCATTTTGTTTTCCTCCTGTTTGATATACGACGACGTCGTCGCATTTATTTTCACAATTAGTCTTGACTTGTCGTTTGCTTTTTGGCTTGATAGGTTGAAAGCAATGGACAACGGCTGGACAAGTTGTCTGCCTGAATTTGCTTGTAAAAAAATAAACAAACTCAGACAGGCGACTGATCATCTTGATAGTGTATCAAGCTTATGGTATCCGTATGTGTCACCCTATTTGCCGTTGGTTATTCCCCAAACAAGCCTACTGTGTCAAGTGTCCCTAACAGTTTCATCAGCCCCCAGATTTGGGTTCTCCTACTTGTGGCTTGTCCTGCATCGTCAGAAACGATACACCCATCCTTCGTACAGCACTTAATGGCAGCTTTCGCCTTTCAGATACATGTGCAAATAGGGAAGCACAGTGGTATCCTATCCTCATTTATCGCATCGGCTGAGTCACTACCCTTTCAAGTTTAACGTGTGTTAGCGCATTCCACGACAGTCTTACCCTTAAAATAGGCATCACTAAAGACAACACCTTGATCCAGGAGTATAGACTGATTCTATTCAGTTAGATGAGGTAAACTTTACTTACCTCACAAAATAGACGACCTCATGAAGGTCGTATACGTTTTGGGTACGACCTATGTTTAAATGAGGTTTGGTTCACTATGAACCAGACCCTATTGAATATAGATTAAAAATAAGTTAGAATGGGCTGGTATCATGGGATTTGTACCAACCCATCAGATTAGATAGTGCGCCAACACTTTTCTAATCAGCTAGAAATGACGATCATGAGCAGTAGGAATAGCCCTAATGTGCTCATGATTTTCTAAATAGCTTCCCCATTAATTTAAACCCACTACAGCTAACTCTTCACGACCATAAATATCAAGCATGTTGTACTCATCATCAGCGACTCCATATTGATCATTGCTATGTACTTCTTCAATTGTTCCTAGTCCGTATAACGTTTGTACTCTTTGACCTACAGATAGCTTCCAGTTTGGATTAACATTGTTTAACATGTTCATTTCCCCTTTGTAATTGGTTTAGTTGGATCAAGGATAATGCAATCAAATTCCGTTTCTTGATTCTTCGGTTCTAATATCTTCAAATCGGTTAAGACTTCCCACAGTGTTATCTGTTTCAATAAATGTGTAACGACCTCAGCAAGCGTTTCTAAGTCTGCGTATGGAACGTTTCTTCCTATATACCAGATCGTTCCCTCATCGTAGTTACCATCAGTTCGTTGAGTGATTTCAGCTAAAACAATCTGGCCATCACACTCCCCTACTGCATAACCTTCTTTAACGATGATTGCTGAGTAAAGATTGTTTATTTCTTGTGTGTTGAATTCAGTTTGCACAACATTGACACATTTCATATAACTCTCCTTATTTGAAGTTCGACTTGTTATACTTAATATACGCTATATAATTTTACTCGTCAACACTTTTTATTCTTTTTATTCGATTTTTCGCTTTTAAGGTTCGACTTGTGATATAATAAGTGTAGAATACGACTGAGGAGAGTTATAATGAGAATCAGTTTTAAACCAATGGAAATCACTCTAATTAAACGAGATAAAAACAGAGAAGATTTAAAAAAAGATTTAGGGATTTCAGGCTCCACACTTGCAAAAATGACTAGAGGTGAAGTTGTCTCTTTAGCTGTTATATTGAAAATCTGTGAATACCTAGATTGTCCCATTCAAGAAGTTGTTGAATTTGTAAAGGAAGAGTCTTAAAGCAAAAGTATTAACAGTACATCAAACAAAGGGGTAATGTACATGAAGATCAATAAAATCCGTTCTGCGCTTTATAAATCAGCTAAGATACTTGGTGATGTGAATGCTGTTCAAAAGGGTACAGTAGGCAAGAGAATAGCTAGAAGAGCCGCAGGAAAGGCAACAGGAAGACTATTGGGGAAATTGTTTAAATGACCACTTACATTTATGTGTAGGTGGTTTTTTTATAACGTAAAAAAAGCTCCTAAATTAATAGGAGCCGTAGTAGTATAACGAATCTTGGAAGAAAAAACGAATACTTATTAAGTTTAATCATAAGGACGGTATTTCTTTCGCCCTTCTTCTAATTCTTTTTTAAGATCCTGTACATGTTGCAGTAAGAACAAAGCGACTGTACCAACCTTTTTAACAGGTTTGAGCTTTCCAGAATTAATGAGGGCACTCAGACGTTGCCGAGTAACATCAAGTGCCTCACAAGCTTCTGAAGATGTTAAGACTTCTTCTTGAATAAACTTAACTTTTTCATGTTCGTTCATCTTTTCTCTCTCCACATCATTATTAATCCTTTTAACAAGGTGATTACAACGGCTGCTAGTAATACAGTATTTGCAATTTTTCCTGAAATACCCTGGCTTGTTGTGTCAATTACAACAATACCAGCAATCAAGATCAACATAACCGCAAAATCAGCTGTGCTATAGTGTTTAAAGTATTTTCTCATATTATTGTGGACGTGTGTACTTGTGGTATACTGATACACTAATTTGCAGTATACTATTATAGAGAGCAAGGGGATTTCTCCCCTTTTCTCTATAGTACTTAGCGCTTCTTGCTTGCTCGGCGGGAGCGCTTTTTCTTATTCTTTCTATGCTTTTCGCTTTCCTTTGTCCATATATCGTATATATGTTTGACAATGGTTGCAATTCCTGCGATAGAAAGAATCCAATTTCTCACCTCGTCCACGTTAGCACCTCCTTTCTATACTTTAATTATAGCATATCTATTTACCGTTGTAAACAGTTTTGTTAAATTTACTTCAATAATGATGCAAGTTTTGCTCTAGTTTTATCACCATAAATTCCGTCAGGTACTAAGCCATGCATAGACTGGAATCGTCTTACCGCATCAGCTGTTTTTGCTCCATAGTACCCATCAATACCATTGTTTTTAGCACCTTTTTCTGGGTAGAAATATAATGCAGCTAACGCTTCTTGAATTTGCTTTACAGCCGTTCCTTTCATCATAGGTGTACTTACCTTAAAGATGCCTTTAGGAAGCGTGTACTTAGCTTTAGAGGATGGTTTAGAAGATGTTTTTGTTGAGGTAGTTTTAGGTGGTTTTGATGCTGAAGAAGTCTTACCTGTGATTGATTTCAACTCTTTTTCAATTGATGCTTTAAATGAATCCCATCGACCTTCTGCAAGAATGCGGTGTGGACAATACTTTCCAGACCAATCTTGATGCTTACGGATTCTATCAACGCCCCAACCACGTTCTTTTAAAAGTTGTGCGATAAATTTAATGGCCATTGCTTCAGCCTTTTTATATTTGTCTCCACCTGATTTTGAATAGCAGATTTCTACACCGATTGATGTTCTATTTCCTGAGTTTACTGCTTCTCCATCTCCTGTGTGTCTAGCTGAACGATCAACTGGAACACCTTGTACAACACCGTCACCATCTACAGCATAGTGGAATGATACAGGCTGGTTGTTACCGACCATATAATTAACCTCATTAGCTGCAGGAGCATCATTATAAGTGTTATGTACTGTAATGTATTTTGCATTCATTGAGTAAGGTGCTTTTAATCTGTGTTTAGATGATGCTACTAAGTTCTTTTTAATTGTAATTGCCATATTATCTACTCCTCTATTTTGTTAGTCCTTTTTGTTTGAGTGTTTCTTTTTGCAAATGCCCTTTAGAAGTTACATAGTTGTTTTTAAACCATGCTGTAAGTGTTGTTACCAATGTAAAGACCATTGAACCAGCAAGGTATAAAGTTTCAGCCAATGAAGTGACTTGATCTTCCTCAATTGGCAAAACAGGCATACCAAACATAATCAACGATTGATTGATAAGTGCAATTAACAGAAGCACTGTTCGAATTACTGTTCCTTTATCAAAGTTTTTCATGTAATAATACCTCTTTCTTATTTTTGGTTTCTTTCAATACGATCCAATTTTTCTATTACTACGTCATACTTCTCACTAAATTTTGCTAGTACATTGTTTTGAGCATCTATCTGTTCATTAAGTTTGTTTTCTCGCTCTTTGGTTGTGTTTAGTACATAAAACAACACCCAACAAAACAACACCGCAAATGGCCCTTGTGTCATTAGATATTGCGCCAAATCCATTTCCATTTATAATCACCTCTTTCTCATAGGCATAAAAAATAAGCCTATACCTCGTATGGCTCACCTGTGATATCTTCATATTGTTCAGGAGTAATTCTTCCTGCGGCTACAGTGTTGTACACCATTTCCTTAGTCCATGTACCTCTTTCATAAAAACTTTTGATTCTGCTGTACCAATCAATCATGATGGATCACCACCACTTCCCATTGCCAGTAAGTAATAAAGTTCAGCAATTTGCTCTTCCATAATTTCTAATGCTGAAGGTTGTGGTTTTGGCTGTAAACTATCAATGTATTCTTTGGATGCTGATTCACTCCAAGACTTTTTCTTAGGATCATATTTAGGTAGATAGAATCCGACCGGTTGTACGTCAGTAGCGTTATCAGGGATTTCAATCGCATCATCAATCACATCTTCGTACAGATACATAAATTGATCATCATAGTAAAAAATTTGCATGTTTTTCTCCTTTACCAAAGCGGTATGGTTTCGTTTATTTCAATTCGTGTCACTTTCGTGTTATCATTTGCATTTATTCCGTCGAATCTGAGTGATCCGTCCTCTGCAAAAGTCATTCTCGCTAAACCATATGAACCTATTGTCGCACCAGTAAAGGTGGTAATTGCAGAAGGTTTTTGAGCAAATCGAGCAATATTAGTGTCATTTGCTGGTGTACCTTCGAATGATCCTCTTATATATAAAACATTCTGTCGAATAGAATACTTTAACGGGTTTGCAGAAAAGTGTTTAGTTGTTCCATTGAATAGCGTTACTAAATTCCACGCACTACCTAACTCATCATCAGTTAGAATCCGTTTCCACCCTGACCACACGCCGTTGTTTAAATAGTTAGTAAATACATTATTTAAAAAATCTGTAGCATACACCCACCCATAAGTTGCTTTACTGTTAGCAGTATCAGTCATATGGTACATACCTCTAAACGATCTAGTATTAGGCAAGTCTCGCGAACTAGCTATTGCGTAAAACGTCCCTTGGCCTAATCCGTTATTTATTATTGATTCTAAAATACTCCCAGAAGTATCTTTTAGAGAAATCAATGGAAGTCCAGTATCTTCAGTAATTTTCATTTTCTGAAATCCTGAAACAAAGTCTTTTGACTTTTGCAAAGCTGCATCTGCTTTCGATTGCGCTCCTCCAGGTGTTTCAGCTTTTTCATCTGTGTATTTCTTGGCTGCTATTAGTGCTGCATCTACTTTAGCCTGTGAACCAGTTGTTGTTTCTTTTGCATCCCATGACTTTTGTTTTGCTTCAGTGACATGTAGATTTGTATCCTTAGCGTGTTCATCTACCTTAGCTTGTGCGCCTTCTTTAGTCTCGATCTTATCTAATTCTTCAAACTTTGCTTTTAACTCCTCTAAAGTTTGTTTTGCTTCAGACGACATTTTCTCTATTGCATATTTAAGTGTCTCAAAATCATCAATATAGTATTCTGCTAGGGGTACAATGTCTTGATCTACTAAACTTTGTTCGATATTGAATGTAAATTCATGAACTGACATTGTTTGACCATTACTGTAAAATAAAACAAGGACAGCTTTCACTGTCCCATACTGCTTAATCTCATAATCATCAAGAATGTATTCCGCCTTACCATCCACTTTATCAAGGATTGTAACTTCCCTCATTCTTTTTGAGCCGTTAGCGAAGACCATTGTTAGTTTCCCTTTTAAAGCAGACAAAGGCAATGTCTCTCCATCTTTGAAAATCTGAAAGTCTAGTTTAGCAGTGCCTTTATCCATTGTAGAAAACCTTATTTTAGTACCAGTCACTCCTTGATTATAAGGGTTTACAGTGAATTCGATTGGTGCTTTTTTGTAAACAGGCATGTGTTCCCTCCTTTAAGAAATGTTAGCAGGTGTGGTAATCGGATTGCTGCTTGAATCTTTATAGCTATCTGAGTAACCTGATCCTTTAACGTTATTTCCATAGTGTGTAATGTTGGATGTTGTATTAGTAAAATTAATACCATGTCTCATTTTCTTACCTGAGACTCGAATTTCTGTAATCTTCGAATCACTTACCCCAGTCATCAGGATAAGTCCATCATATTCATTATCCGATCCAGAAACAGAACGAGTACCAGCATTAATAACTGTATCGTTGTTAGATACAAAACCTTTAGAATTTCCAGAAACAGAAATACCAGAATAACCAGTATTCACGATGGTATTATCTTTTGATGTTACATAATCACATGATCCTTCTTCTAAGCGTATACCGTTACCCTTAACATCTTTAACTGTGTTATTTTCCACAGTACCATAGCTACTTCTTGTAACAAGAATTCCATGATGTCCTGTATTCTTTACAGTGTTATCTTTAATAATGAAATCATTAACGTCTGACACTTGAATACCGTGCTTTAATTTAACTCCATCAATTGTATTTCCGATGATTTGAACATCATCAATTGTTTGATAGCTTTTTCTTCCATACACTTGAATTGCGTGTTTTTCTGTGATGTTTGTGAAAGTATTGTTATTAATTTTTTGTCTTTTTACTTTGTTAATACGGTTAGTAGGATTGCCATTAGCGTCTTGGGTGTATTTAGAATTGATAGCTGGTAGAAGTGTTCTTACGCCTCCATAGCAGTTGTTAAATGTATTCCCTTCTATTGCTATGTCTTGCCATTTGTTCCCCGACACAGCCCATTCTGTGGTATCCTCAACGGTGTTATTTTTAAAGTTAATGTGAGAATATAGATAACCGTCAGTGCTTGTGTGAGAGTCAATTGCCCTTGCATAACCACCAAGTTTTTTAGATTTTCTAAACTTACAATTCTCTACATTGATTTTTCGTGTAACTGTGTTGTCGTATGCTCCAAATGATCCAAAGTTTTCGGATGATCTCATTAAATCAACCTGGATTGCAGCTGAAAACCATCTGTCTCCTTTATAGTCCACATACCCTTCGAATTTAATATCATCGAAATCACTTTCTTCTACTCCTGCTAAATCAAAAGCATGACCTCCACATACATTGCTTACTGTAATCCCAGACACTTTAATACCTCTAGCATGACCGAAACCAAAGACTGAGCATTGTTCTTTCACTCTGTCTCCAGCACTATCTAATTCACCGTAACCATCAATTTTAATATTCCCATGTCCATTGTATCCAGTAAACATATCTCCACTCTGTCCATTTACAAACATTGATCCTACAAATCCATCTTCTCTAGCTAGGTAAACCCCATCTGAAAATGTAATGCGTGTATCTTTATAGATAGTCAGCTTTTCAGAAATCGTATAATTGCCTGGTGGAATAGCAATCCAAATTGGATAAAGCAATCCCAGCTGCAATGCTTCTTTCATAGCCTTAGTGAAATTTCCATTGTGCTTTCTCAATATCTCTTTAAATGGTACAGTCATTCTTGCGTCATCAATTTTGTTGTGAGTTAATTGAAAATCATAGTCCAATCTTTCATCTAACGTGGCCAGTATCTTTGCATCTAAGGCTACTCTGGATACAATCAACTCTTTAATATTGTTGCCGTCTTGTTCAGTTGCTAAATTTGACATTTTAGCTCTTAATCTATTCACTAAAGCAGCTAATTCAAATCCTTCGTGATTTATATTTTTTGAGCTGTGAGCTTTGGAGCTGCTTTTGTGATCACTAATAATCCTCTCTAAATCATTTAAGGCTCTCTCAATAGTGGCCATATCACCCTTTAACGCTGCTTGATAAACAGAGTTTAAAATCGTTGGGTATTCTTTTTTTAGTCTTACCGTCATTCCTTCACTCCTTTATTGAGATGTAAAGTCAGCTAACCGAACATCATCAAAATATTTTTTTGTCTCAAGGATTTTTTTGGTTGCATTTAATTGATAATCAACAATGCTTCTTCTTGTGTTGGAGAATATTAGTTTGGGGCTTGAATAGGGGTTTAAGGGGTTATATTGAATTTCTATGAGCCTAACATCAGATTCATAGGTTATACCGTAGCCAGTATCAGCTATGATATGTAGCGTGTCACCTTTCCAAAACTCTTCTTGAATATCTAATAGTTCTTCATCGAAAACATTCACATAATCAATTTCAACTGTGATTTCTGGGAATGGATTTACATGTTTCTTCAATTTAGAAAGCATAGTTGATGGCTTCTTAATTGTTTCATCTTTCAAGGGCTCTCCCCAACGATACTCACCGTCTAACAAATATTTATCTTCATCAGGGTGAATATATAAGATAGGTTCAAATAAATACTCAGGTTCCTTTGGCTTCTCTTTGTCTTTATCATCAGTTGATGCTGTTTTATTCTCTTTCATAGCGCCATATCCCCAAGCTCTAGTTGTACTATTTTTTGTTGAGAAAGAAACGTTGATGCCTTTCATATTTACTCTGGAATCCAATGTATGGTCAATTGTTTTGCCCATTTTCTTATAAACAATTATTTTGTAGTTATCAACATCTAACTCTGCTTCATAGTCTTCTATAATTTGAGACAGTAATTCAGAAGAGTTCTTATCACCAAAATTCTCTTGTTCAATTTCAGGAAACTTGCTTTCACTATCTTTCAAAACGTATGTAAACTTTGTATCCTTTAAAGCAATATCTAAAGCTTCTTTTATTTTCATTTTTTTAGTAATTGGCTTTACATCGTCATTTCTTTTGTTAATAAGTAATACAAAAACGTGACTTGCTTTAATAGATTTTGTTACAGTGCCATTTTCATCTTGTTTCAGGTCAACATCGGTTATGAAATATTTTTGATGCTTGTGTACTTTCTCATCGAGATATATAACATTATCAGGAACAAGTAAATTAAATTCAGCTTGGTTATCGGTAGTCCTTATGAGATTGAAGGTAATATCTTTCTTCCCTTCTGCATTATCAGTCATATCAATGGATGTCCCAATGATCTCAATTAAGTCTTTTCCGTCTTTAGAAGCAACAAAAATTTGATTAAAATAAGTGTCTTTAGGTAGGTTCTCATTTTTTTCAGATTCCGATCCCAAATCCTCTTTACTCGGGAAGGGTAGATCAGTATCAGGATTATCAGGAACATCGGGATCATCTGGCACGTTAGCTATATCATCGTATTGAGTCAGATTATACGTCTCAATAATATTGATCAATTTAGAAGGGTAGTTGATATCTGTCGCATATCCAGCATCTTTGACAGCCTGACAAGCCTTCTTATAGTTTTTCTCACCAACAACTGCTTTGTACCTTGATAAACGAGTGTATAAACTTCCTAAATCTTCTAAGCTTTGAGTATATGATGGGTATTTTCTAAACTTTGCTTGAATTCGGGTTACATTACCACGCTTATCTTGTTCATAAGTCCACATCAAAACATATTTGCCATTATAAGTTCCCTTAACACCAAATAAATTCTTTGCAGACTTAGCTAGTCCACTTTCACCAAACCCACTCTCTAAGCAACCTTGAGCAATAACTAGACTGGACAATACATTATACTTTTTATATACCTTTTGAGCGCCTGAAGACAGATCCTTTATAAAATCTTTCGCTGCCATTTTAGCCCCCTATTTATAATAAAATCTTGTGTTGAAATTAATATTGAAACTTTTACAATTCCTTACTTCAAACTCATTCCAACCAATATCCAATCCAGGCATCCTTCCAGATGTTTTAAGCCTTTGATTGCCTACAACTAGATACTGTCGCACATTCTTAACCTCTTGATTTTTTTTCAATTCATCACTTATAGTGACAATTTCTCCAGTGGTATGATTGATCAACGAGATATTCTTCCCTGCCCCTTTGAATGAAACCTTATAGTCATGATTAACAGTATTGATGTAAGCATCACCCATGTTAAAGACTCTAAAAAAGTTTTGGTTGGTAAATGAGTATTTTTTATCATCAATCGTTTCCATGTTCATTCCTATGTTCCAGTTCTCACCATTCAAATTCAGAATTGTAGATGAAGTATGAATTGATTCTGCTAAACCATTAATCGCTGTAAATACAACATTAAAGCTCGTTGCAGTACGTCTATCAACTTTAGGTATTTCATAAGAATCATCACAGGTTACAAGAAATCTTCGATTGGGCAATAGAGAGGAAGATATGTAGTATGGCTTAGGTCTAGTTAGCAATCTATAAATTTCGTGTCTATGTTGGTAAAAGTTTTCATCGATACCTGAATCAACCTTAATTTGAACAGTTATTTTTCGCTCTTTGTAAGTAATGTCTCTTGGATGCTGCGTTTGAACGACACCATTCGTTCTAGAAAATGAAGTGGTCTCTCGTTCAATTGATGCTGATTCAGGAGTGAATTTTAATGCTTTAAAATAAGGAAGCCTCTCACTTAATCCGAGACTTCCTTCACCATCGTTAAAATCAATATTTAATATGTCTTTCATACCCCTACTCTTACACCACCTTTAAATGCCTTATCTTCTAACCTAGCACCACTCTGTTTCTCTAATTTTGAAGTGTCTATATGTTTTAAAGCTAATTGACCAATTGTTTTGCCCTCTAGTGTAATAGGCGCAGGTTGAATAATTATCTGTTGTCCTTGTCCAACTGTATCAACACCTAAAGCACCAGCACTGCTTAAAGCTGTGATAAGCTCATTTATCTTTCTATTTAATTGAGGAGTATCCACTTCGTTTTTTACAACTAACTCAGATTTAAAATTTAACATTTGTTGTTTTGCACCTTGAATATTCATGGACATTCCTTGCAATTCATCTTTTAATGAACCGTGTGCGGTTTTCCCCATTGAAGCAGCACTAGCTTTAACTTTACCCGCTGTCTTAGACATTCCAATGACTAAACCATCACCAAAGTTAACACCTTCCGCAATTGTTTTCTTGGCAGGAGATTTCGAGTCTATTGAGCTTTTAAGGGATCGAATTGCTACTTTACCAATTGCCCAAGCAGCTTTCCATATCGTTCCACCATCTCCCCCCATGCTTCTGATGCCATTTGCAAAACCCTTAGAAAAATCAGCTCCAGTGTTTTTTGTTTTTACGCTAGATAAACCTTTCTTACCACTGTTTGCAACAGTCCTACCAGATGTACTAGCATTGCCTGATTGACCTTTTAAACCTGTAGCAAATTGAACTCCTGCTTTCGTTCCACCGCCACCATCAGTTGTTTTAGATAGTAGATTTGTAACACTAGAACTCAAAGAACTTGCTGTAGATTGGTTAGTGCCTTTTGTAGAACTTAAACCAGCATTATGCGCTGATCCTTTTCCTACACCAGCGTTCCTTGCTTGCCCGTTGTTTTTACCAAGTTCGTTTAAAACTGTCTGTTGTAAAATAGAGCTTGTTGAAGCTGTACCTGGCCTTGTTGATCCTAAACCAGCATTAAATGAATTACCTTTGTTAATACCAGCTTGTCTAGGAATACCGTTGTTACTATTAAGCTGATTGTTTACTGCTTGTTGAAGAATTGTTCCTTTTTGTGCGCTAAACGGTTCAATGGATCCTAAACCATCAACAAACTCTTGCCCTTGTTTTTTCCCAGCTTCCTTTGCATTGGTAGGTTTGTTTAATTCCTGCTCTACAGAATAAATCAATTCTGCGGCTTGTTCCTTAGCGTCAGCAGCTGTCATTCCTGACCCTTGATAGAAGTCTTCTAACGCCTGTTGAGTAGCTTTAAGAGCCTTATCTTTAGATTGGCCGAGGCTTTGTAAAAACTCTATTTGTTTATTCGCCCATCTCTCTTGATATCGGGTTTCATTTTCCTCAATCTCTGTTGCTAAACCCATTGAGTTTGAAGCGAATTCTCTTTGCTTCTCAAAAGCTTTCCCCGTTTCTAAATCAAGTAGCTTACCTTGATCAGACATTTTTGAGAATAATGCTCTTGAATTTTCTTCGTAAACAGAGGTGTTCTCTGCTAATGCCGATTTATAATCAGCTGTACTCTTCTTCAGTAAGCTCGTTCTATCTTTCGATTCAATATACCCTTGTGCATGAAGCTTATTAATTACTTCGTTGCGGTAATTAAAATCTTGTTTAGCTGCTTTCTGTCCCTCTTCATAGATTTTCTTTATGTTGTTGTTGTATTCTTGCGCTTGTTTGAAGGACAATTTCCCTTGTTGGGCTGTAACAGCTTTTTGCATAGCAATGGCTTCTTTTTGATTGGCTGCAAATTTGCTTGTAGACTGTTCGAAATAGCTGAGGATATTATTGTATTGCTTTAACTGAGAGGCGTTCATTTTAGAGGTATCGAGATTTGTTTCCTCTTGGAGTTTTTTGAGGGCTTTATATTTGTTCTTTGCTTCTAAAACGTCTTTATCAATTTCACCAATCATCTTATCAGTGATTTTTTCGCCTTGTTTCTTTACGTTTCCATCAGTATCTTCATACAAACCCTTTAAAACAACTAAAGCATCTGTTTTAAGTTGCTCAAGTTCTTTGACTAACTCGTTCCTCATTTGTGAGTAAGTCTCTACGAGTTGTGAAGACATTTTCTTAGCTTCAGCACCAGAAGTTCGAGTTAATTCAAAAAGTTGTAATTCTGCTTTTTCTCTTAGATCGACATAAGCTTTTGCTGCTTTTTTAGTTCCTTCAGATACACCTTCACCATACAGAAGCATGGATTCTCTAGCTTTCTCTTGCTGTTTCTCAAGGTTTTTATGAGCTTCTACAGAAGCATAAATTCCAACACCTAGAACTCCCAAGAGCGCAGTTGTACCAATAATAGCTAAACCTATAGGCCCCGCAAATGCCATCAACGCTCCAATTCCAGCTACTAAAGTTGCTGTAGCAGCTGTCACACCTAGAACCCCAGCTGTTAACAAAGCAGTTTTGCCTACAATTGCTTGTGTACCGCTATCTAAATTATTGAACATTGAAATAAGCTTAGTTCCTTTATCCGCAAGCTTTCCGATGCTAGGAAGTATACCGTTAGCAATGTTGATTTTTGCACCTTCTAATGCGGAATCAAATTCAACGATGCTTCCTTTGGCGTTATCTAACATCGTTGTGGCCATTTTCTTAGCAGCGCCATCGGATTTTTTTAGTTCAGCGGTATTTTTAGCTAACGCTTTTGATCCTCGTTCTAACAGGATAGCCCAATGCTTGTAAGACTCTGCACCAACAATTGTTTTTAATGCAGCTGCCTTTTGTTCCTTCGTCATACCTTTCATACCGATTTCAAATTCTTTCACTACTTCAGGCATTGATTTCATGTTGCCCGCCGCATCAAAGAATGAGAAACCCAATTTATCGATTTCTTTTTGAGCTTTTTTCGCTGGAGTTGCAAGACGAATAAGAGATGTTCCAAAGGCTTGACCAGCAATTGATCCTTGTAACCCAGCATCACCAAATGCCATCACCGCAGCTGCTGATTCTTCCATTCCCCAACCTAATGAGTTGGCGTTTGGAGCTAAGAACTTCATTGCCTCACCCATTTGTTCAACATTGGTGTTAGCGTTGGCGGCAGCATACGCAATTACATCTGACGCATGTCCTGCCTTGCTGGCCTCTAAAGAAAATGCTTGCATCATGTTTGAAGAAATGTCAGCTGCAGCGCCAAGCTCAAGTTGTCCTGCAGCAGCTAAATCAAGCATACCTGGCATGGCGGCCATAATATCTTTTGTTTTGAAACCAGCCATAGCTAAGAATTGTTGGGCTTCAGCTGCTTGCGTTGCTGTAAATACAGTTGTTGCCCCAAGTTCCATCGACTGCTGTCTTAACTGAGCAAATTCCTTTGCTGTTGCTCCTGAGATCGCTTTAACACCACTCATTTGCTTTTCAAATGTCATGGCTGTATCAATTGCATTTTTAAGTGGTGCGGCAACTCCAGCAAAAGCGATACCTGTTGTAATAGCAACAGATGAACCTATATTCCTCATCTTGTTACCAGCGTTCTCCATTCTATCTCCAAGCTGATTAATTCTTGAAGCGCTTCTTCTAGCCTGATCTTCAAACTGTCTTAACCTTTGGGTTGTTTGAGTTATGGAGTTTTGAGTTCTGTTCATAGCAGCTTGTGCATTATTTAATCTTATAGACAAGTTCCTAGTTGTCTCAGCGATCTTTTTTGTTTCCTGAGCATCTTTCCCTTTAGCCTTAGAAGCTTGCTCATGTGCTTGTTGTAAAGCCTTTACCCTCATCTTGTTAGCTTCTAAAACATTGTTTAAATGCTTTATTTTCGCTTCGGATTCTTTAATTGAGTTACCCCAAGTCCCAACAGCTGTTCTATTCTTTTCAAACTCGGATTTAGATTGCTTCATTATGTTTGTGGCATCTGCCATATCTTTTCTAAATCTGGTGCTGTTTGCGTATAACTCAACACCAATACGCCTATTACTCATCTTCCACCTCCAATCTTAAATAAATAACGGTATTTGATCGATATATAGTTTTTCATCTTTTTTACCAGGTGCATCACTTTTAGAATTTGCAACTAATCTCGCTTGCCGTTTTATATGGTAGAGTAAATCCATACTATCTATTTCATTTTGAGAATAGCCGAGTTCAGCTAGTGTGTTATATAAATCTAAAACTGAATCGACTAATGTTACTTTCCCATTTCCTCACTAACTTCATTGTTTGAACTCAAAAGAGACAATGCTTCATCTATTGCACCCACAACATAAACGCAAGTTGCATATACAACATTTCTTAAATTTCTAGCATCAATGCCTTTTTCAAATTGCTCTACATCAAATTGATTGTCAAAGATTTCGGCAACAAAAGAACAGTACTGATCTAGGTTGTACACCTCAAATCCTGTAGTTTCTAGTTCCTCTGCTGTTTGGGCGGCTAGTCTATAGTGCTCGCCAGAAATAAATGGTTTTGTTGTAAACTTCTTTTTCTTGTTATTGATCTTTAGTTCAATTGTTAATGGTTTCAAATATTATTCCTCCTCATATAAAAAAGGAGCGCAATAAAGCACTCCTTAAGATTTGTCAGTTGTTGTTTTCGAAGCTAATGTGAAAACACTTCCCTCAAATACAACATCGTTGAACCAGTTCTTCCCGTTAGTAAATTCACTGTCTCCATCCTCAGCGGTAGCCTTCCATCTGTTTTGGCCATAATCAACAGGCATAAATTTAATAGAGATTTTAGGAACAGAACGTTCTGCCGATGCTTCATCAGTTTTATGTTCAGATCCAACAAGAGATGGAAGCCCTTTTAGTAACCAAGTATATCTGTAATTTTCTGAGTTTGATTGTTTCGCTCTAAAGCCCAAAGCAATGTAAGCCGTCTGATCATTTTTGCTTGAAAATTGAACTCCATTTTCTCTCTTTTGATTATAAATTTTCTCTTGAAGCTTTAACGGTAAATCCGCTACTTCAATTTCAACATCAATATCACCTAAACTGTTTGTAACATCATAAGTGCCATTGTCAGCATAAAATGAATCTGATTCAGATTTAGGATCAATTGATACGTTTACTGCACCTGGCAGCCTTTCTGGTTTTTCGTATTTCAGACTTTCATATGTGTCCTCAGTTAGGATTGCGACATGAAACATATCTAATCCGTGAATTGTTTTACCCAATAAATTTCCTCCTAATTAAAAAAGCTCTTGCGATATCGCAAGGCTTTGTGATAGATTTTCTCTTCAATTTCTGGCAAGTCTTGAGAGTCATATCTGACATACCCCAATTCTTTAATACATTTATTTAATGCTTTAACAATGAGCTTTTCTTTTGAAACAGTGGATGAATTACAGAATACACTGAATTGATAACGTACTTCTGAACCTTGTGATTCATTGTCATAAAAGTTATCTTCTGCGTTTTTAAGTTCAAGGAATATAATTCTCGGATACTTGGTCGAATCAGACGCAATTCCTCTATGAATTCCACCTTCAACTAAAATATTTAATTCTTTGTCCGACTTTAACTTGGAGGCGATTTCTGAAGCTGCATCTAAGCTCATTTAATCACCCCTGTTAAAATTCTTTCTACAGCTTGCATAGCTGCATCACCAGCGCTGTCTGCACTTTTTTCAATAAATGGATGAGGACGCATCTTGGAAGTTCCGTACTCTAAAAAACGAACACGATAATTCACCTTCCCATTGCCGCCTATCGTTACAAACTTTTCAAGCGCTTTGTTTTCTTTAGATCTAGAAACAACTATATTATCCTTAATATGAGGCTGTTGCTTATCAGACACACCGACAGTTTTTCTTTGTTCTTCAGCAATTATTTCTCCACCTGTTTTTAATGCAACGTCTTCTACTTTTTGTACATCATCAGCTACACGCATTAGTTCAGAAATAACTTGATCAAATCCTGTGATATCGAGATTAGCTATTTAACTCAACCTCCTCACATAGAATTTCCAATGTTCTGTTTTTTTCCTCAACATTGTTTATATCTAAAATATTAAAGACCCTATATAACTGCTCTCCATTTAGTCCTTTTCCATTTCTTAATGTAAAACGCATGTCTCTAGTTATAAATGGTCTATACCTGACTTCAATTCTCTTTGGAGACTTAGCTCCTAAAGCCCCCGCAATAGTCATTTCAGCATTTCTCAACATACCATTCACAGAGCCTCTCAACTCTGTTATGTCTTGGTATTCTTCAATTGTATTTAATTCGTCATCTTGATAGGAAACCCACTTCTGAAGAATCAAACTCTTGTTGTATTTTCCTGCGCTTTTATTTTTCAAATAAGTAAATCCCTCCTAACTTTCGATGCTCAGTTGGGTAAGAATACTTTTTAAGCTGAAATCTAGACTTTTCACACTTGAGTCTGTAACTGGTAGCCTATTTTCATAGTGATGAGACACAAACAGGAATAGACCAAGCTTATGCAGATCATCATCAGTGTCTACTGTGATCCCAAGCTTAGTGAAATGATTGACAGCTGCATTTAAAAGAAGAGTGAGGAGTTTATCATCCCCACTCCAATCCTCTTCTATAGAGAGATATTGCTTCACCTCTTCTAACATTCCATCACCCCTATTTATTCAGTAGGCTCAGGTTCAGTAGGCATTGGTGTAGGCTCAGGTGTAGCAGTTAAGTCAATTTGACCATACACATAAGCTTCCTTATCAGCAGGAATAACATCAAAAGATTCGATTAAACGCAACGCAACTTGGTTTTTATTGAATAGAGCATGATCTGACATATCTAATTGCATTTGTTCACGTTCTACGAATGTGACTCCTTCCGTTGTTGCACCATAAAAGATTGGTGCTTTCTTTTTCTCTGTTGGAAGTGTTGCGTTTGAGAAAACTTCAATCACTGTCCCATTAATCATCTTTTGAGTTTTATTTACTGGATTCGGTTCTAGAATAGGTCGCCCAAAACCATCTTTTTCGTTATCCAAATGCTCAAAGCCGTCTTGGTTTGTAATGATTCTCATGCCGATTTGTAAAGTAGGATCAAGATCTTTATTGATAGAAGTTTTAAGGTCAGAATAGCCTTTGAGAACTTTTGGAGTCTTATCTTTCTTTAATTCAGCAAAGATTTTAGTGTTTTCAGTCTGGATAGCCTTTTTATTAAACCACTTTCCTAAATAAGTAACTAAGCCACCAGTTTCATTCTTTAAAAGTTTTCTTGAAACAGGGAGAAGAGCTCCGTAATCTTTAACACTATAGGAGACAGTTTTGAATTGAGGTTTATCGCTATCAGGAATTGTTTCACCATCAGTAAAATTCTCTAATTCAACAATTTTGCCATTGCTTTCATACACAAAAGAACCTTCAAGTGTTGTTGTAGGATAATTACCTACTAGATCTTTTGCAGATTTATATTCACGTCTAAGTTCAGTAATTTGAGTGTGAACATCTTTTGGCACTAAGTAGTTTTCACTATTCCCATCACCTGTTAGCATTGCATTCTCAGCAGCAGTAAGCGTTTCACCTCTGATTACTTTATTGAACGCTTCCATCTCATCAGCTTTGGTAGTTTTATCATTAAATTTATCTTCAAATGCCAAATCTTCTTTGTCATCAGCAAGTAATGCAGATTGAATCTCAAATTCTTTACGCAGATTTTCAATTTCATCACTTACTTCTTTAGCTTTATCTAAGTTTTTCTGCTCTAGCAAGCTCTTAGCCTCAGCCTTTTTGTTGTTGATTTGCTTCAATAGTTCTCTTAGTTCTTTATTCAATATTTTTCCTCCTATATTTGAGCTTAAATAATTGATAGCTCAATTAACATTTGATTGATTTTATTTTGTTGGGATTGTTCATTCTTTGTTTCTTTGGGTTGATTTTGGGGTTTTGTAAATTGTTGAGGTATTTTACTGTAGTTTTTGAAATAATCAGAGGTACAAGCGACCATTTCATTTTCTTGGGATACTTCGACATTGAAGTATCTTGAAGCTTCAAAGCCATTCAACCAAGTTTCATCATTGACCATTTGCTTAATAGTGTTGATATCTACCCCCTCTTTTAAATTCTCTGCATACACGTTAAGAATTCCTTGCTCAATTTGATCAAGGTCATCAGCAGTTTTTCTCATGTCATCAGAATTGCCTACAACGCCACTCCACGGCTTGTGGATCATTAGAAAGGCGTTTGAAGGGATCACTATTTTATCCCCTGCCATAGCAATAACAGATGCGATTGATCCAGCTAAACCATCCACATGAACTGTTTTAAAAGCATTGTTTCTTTTCAACATGTTGTAAATTGCAAGTCCTGCAAATACAGAGCCACCTCCGCTATTGACGTAAATATTTAGATTCTTTACGCCTTCTACTTGTGTTAAAAAGTCTCTGACATCTTCAGGACATGTGTCAGAATCTTCCCATTTACCCCATTCAGAACTAACTATATCTCCATAGAAATACACATCCGCTGATTGTTCAGATTGGTTTTTAATCTGTAAGAATTTATTCGCTATTTGAATCACCTCCTTTTAAAGCATTTGATTTACCTAATTGGTAGTCATCTGCAATATCGATAGAAACTGAATTTAAACTAACTCTATGGGAGTTGCCTGATTCACCTATTCCATTCATATCTTCTAGGTTTAGTACATCATTGATGCTCAAAGCCCCAATGTCAGTCATGGTTTTATAATAATTTGAACGTGATTCATCATCGCTTCTTAGCGAACTTCTAATATTAAACTTCACATAATGGTCAGAGTCGCTGTCAGTGAATAACTTATAATTCAATTCCTCTTCAATGGCCACTAATTCAGGCTGTATCGTGTTAGAAACAAACTCCATAGACTGGTGTTCAATGTTATTAAACGTGCTCTTATCAAGTTCAGAAAGCATATGTAATGGAACGTTAAATATCCTGGCAATTTCAGCGATATTAAATTTTTGAGTTGCAATATACTCAGCATCAACTAGGTTCATCGACAACGGTTGATAATCAAACTTCCCATCTAAAACGGCAACTTTGTTAAAATTATCTAGACCAGAGTTAGCTTCCTCCCACGCCTGTCTAACTTTCTCTTTAGCCTCTCCTGAGAGTATTTCTTCGCTTTTCAAAATCCCTTTGGTAGTAGTTCCATTTTTATAGAAAGACCCCACATATTTCTGTGCCGCCTTCATAGTCCCAGCAGTTTCTCTTGCGATGGTTACTGGAGACTTGCCAACTATTCCATCAATAGATAAATAAGGAATGTGCAATATTTCTTCTGAGTGAAATTTCTTAATATCCCCATTCTTACCTTGATATAAATACCATATATCCTCATTAACATCTTCAATGACTCTAATTCTATTAGGTTCAAGAATCTTCAGCTCTTTCGGATATCCATTTTTTCCAGTCACAATTCTCACATAAGCATTCCCCCACAAATTTCTGTGGACTGTTATTGTGTGCTTAAATACATATGGTGTTTGGAGTGAGTTTGGTCGTTTTTCTAAAAGCTTAACAACAGGATGGTCTATAGCTCTCTGTCTCCCATTCTCGGTTTTTCGGAACACTTGTAACGGCAACTTCGCTGTGTGTCGAGCCTTAATATCAACAGCAGCAAAGATAGCACCTATGTTAAGTGAATTTTCTGGTGTAATGACTTCACCACTACTTGAAATACTTAAAGAAGAGAACGCTCCTAACCCATTCCAATTTGTTGCGCTGTTTTTAAAAATCTTATCTAAGATTATGATCTTTCACCTCCTTTCCACAGCAGAACACCCCAAGAAATAAGGATTCCACCTAGTAAATAATTACCGAAATTAAGGCTGATCCCATAAGATGTTAGAATGATTAGGAGTAATCCTGATAACAGAAAAAAGTCGCCCCATGTTAGTTTCACGACTCCTTTAAAACTGTTGAACTTATTCATGATGTTGCCTAAAATAGTTTTCAAAATACACCTCCTAAAAACCAAAATCATCTTTCAGTATATGTTTATCTAAGCTGTTGCTATATTCGTGCAGCATAGCTCCTGTGTGTGCATTCATAAGAGCAGCAACACTATCAATTTTTTCTTTTGATTTCTTCTTTGAAAGCTTATATGCGTATTCATCACCATCAGTTACAGCGTTGTACATGGAATATGTTAACAAAGGGTTATTATCATGAATCACTCTATTTTGGAAAACGAGGTGTTTGAAGTTTTTGGTTGCTGGAGAAAGATTTACTGCCTTTTGAGGAGTTTCGACCACAGTATATCCCTCTTCTTCGAGTAGAATTCTCACTTGTGAAGCATCAAACGCATCATAATGCACTTGCTTCACTTTCCAATCTTCTTTTTTCGCCATATCAATTATCCATTTCACTACATCTCTATAATCATTAACCGCTCCAGGTATTCTAGTTATCCATCCTTCCCTTTCCCATAAGTCATAAGGAGCTTTTTCATTTTTAATTTTATATTGCATCATCTCATCAGGGACAAACGAGTGACTTTGTACAGCAAATCTTCCGTCAGGTAACGGGTGAATTGTTGATACAGAGCAGTTATCGTCAGTTGTAGCCAAATCAATCCCAACGTAACATTCAGTACCTTTTAAATCAGGGAACTCTCCTTTGTCTAAACCTGCTGCTTTCCATTTTTCAATCGGCATGTAAGAGCTCTGTTGTTTTGAATCCATCCACACATTCATAGATTTTATCAGGTAATCCTTTAAATCATCGCCTTGTTTTTCTTTCGCCTCTTTAGAAAAATCGATTAACTTTTCAAGTGAATCCTTATCTTCTGCTGCTAAAGGGTTTGCTTTAATAAAGTTTTTAGCATCAAAGGGGTCGTCCTTTTTATCTAATTGTGCAATATATACAAAATACTTATCGTTTTTCACTACGCCCTTTAAAATCTTTTCACAGTAATCTTGTTCAATTTTGCAAGGTGAAGTTGAATCATAACCAGCTGTACTTATAATTGATATTAAACTTTGTTTTTGTCTTACAGTCCCCTTCTCAAGAAGCTTAACCATCTGATTGTCTTTGTGCGCATGGTACTCATCGATGATGCCACAGTGAGGATTAAACCCATCTATTGTACCTGTGTCTTTACCAAGAGCGACAATAGTCCCTCCATTAATCTTGCATTCAATTTCACTAGCGTGTTCACGTATTTTGAACATTTTCAACAAATCTTTGTCTTCTTTTATGAAATTCGCTGTCTCTTTCCAACATATCCTTGCCTGACTTCTAATAGTTGCAGTCATGTAAGTTTGTGCACCGGTATATCCATCAAAACCAGTCATATATAGTCCTATGCCGCTATTTAAAAGAGATTTAGAGTTTTTCCTTGCAAGTAAATTAAAACTCTTGTTAAACCTTCTATATCCACTTTCCATATGTATCCAACCGAAAACAGATCCTAAAATAAAACACTGAAACAACTTTAATTCGATCAGTTTTCCTTTTGTGTCTGATTCTCCACTGGTGAATTTAAGCTTTTCGAAGAATTTAAGCACCCTGTTGGCTTTATCTTCATCGAATACATAAGGGAAATCTTCTGTCCCTTGTCGATCTAAATCGTCCATATGCCGCTTACAAGCTAATTTAACAAGTTCTCCCGCTACAATTTCTCCATTCAAAACTTTTGTAGCGTATTCCGTGACTCTATTCATTTTACATAAACTCACTGAATTTATTTTCTTCTATCTTTTTTTCAGGAACAACCAATTTCAAACGTGAACTTATGGTCAATCCCAACTCTGTTGACTGTTTTCTAATCAAATCAGCATATTTAGTCTGGACTTGTACATTAGGACTTACAACTGTGTTTGTGTTACCTGCAGCATTGGTATGTTCTACGGTTGTTCCACTCTCCTGAATTGCTTTAGAGGCTTTCAGGTAATTAGAGTAGGCATCACAGTATATAGCCAGTGCCACAGTGTCTAAATTTGTAATTAATTCTAACTCAACTAAATCTTTTATGACTCTTTTCCATTCCTTTTTTGCATCTTTATCGAGCCAATTTGGACATTTAATTTTGTCGTTTTTGGGTTTTAATTTACTTTCATTTTCTTCTCTTTCAGCAATCTCTTCCTTTGTTAAATGTGTTTTACCTTCTGCTTTTATTACAGAAATCGGCTTGCTTGATCTACCTGCCAATTTACCACCTCCTTACAGATTCAAAAGGGAAGGTTTAAAAAAGGAAATTCACCGTAGGTTGGGGGGAGTGGGGTCTACAGAATGTTCTTTTATAGAGATTTAGGTACGGGGGGTGTATTTAATCTTGAGTTCATCTTTTCAAGAAAGCAATCTACTGAATATCTTCCATCGATTCTAATAAGGAAGTGTTTGTCTAGTGTTTGTAAAGCGAGTGCAGTTCCTTTCATCTCTCTAAGATATATCTCTCTTTCTCTCTCTAAGTTTTCCATGTGACCTAAGATTGTTCTCAATTTAGCTGCAAGATTATCTGAAGTTTCCTCGATGAATGCGTTATACGTATCTCTATCTTGCAACTCTAAGTCTGGATATATTGCCTTAGCTTGTTGGTATGTAAGACTTCTTTGAACTATATCATCCCACTTCTTCTCGCTATCTACCCACACATCTACAATTTTCCCAGTACCTTCTTCATGTAATTCTAAACTATACGCCATACCTTAACTCATCCTCTCTGGTCTTTTTATTGTGGCATTCATGACATAGCATCTGTAGGTTGTCATAGTCTAATCGCTTACTCCAGTCAACCATAATAGGTACGATATGATCACATACATCAGCCACATTAAGTTTCTTATTCTCTAAACAGAATTCACACAGATTGTTTTTATCTCGCTTCTTTCTATCACGAACACTCTTCCATTTTGTAGAGTTGTAGAACTGTTTTGATTTTTTATTTCTTTTATGTTGATCATAGAATCTTCTATTAATTTGAGACTCATCGGCAGCCTCTTTATGTTCTTCACAATACTTATCTCTCGTAAGGTTAGGACACATTACCTTTGCACATAGTTTTAGAGATCCTTTCATTACTATTCCTCAAACTTTAATCTCAACTCATGGACACGTAGCATGTTTGCATCCTCAAGTGCTTTGATCTTTTTCTGGTAATGTTTGATCTCCATAACATTCTTTCTAACAAACTTATCATTGTAGAAGTATCTGTACTCCTCTTGACAATGATCACACTTGAAGTAACTCACATTAGTTTCGTTGTCGAGTTTTCTTTCTTTTATCGAACTGATAACAAAATGTTTTCCGCATTTGTCACATAAGATTCCTTTGTCGCTACTCATTATCTTCCCTCCATAAAAATAAAAAAAAGCATCCAACAGGACGCTTCAGTTTGTTTCAATTACTATTCCAGTTATCATCTTGCTTCCATCTTGCGCTTTGTCAACATTGCCATAAACAGTTATATCATCACCTGGATTGTATGTATCTGTAGTTAGATTGAACACAGTAAACGTTCCTGTTTCATTTGAAAGCATCAGATAATCAAGCGGACTTCCATCATTAGCTACAGTTACGATATCACCTGACACCTTAACTTGGTCATCGATAGATGATTCTTCTTTTAATTCGTCCGCAGTTATTTCTTGTGCATTTTCGACCAGGTTGTTTTTATTCTCTTCAACGGACGCTTTATCATCTGTGTCTACTTCGAATGAACCTTCTTCAGATGATGTTGTTGTTTCTTCCTTAACATTCTCTTTGTTTGATTCATTCTGTTCTTTTACACTCGAACAAGCAGCAAGTGTCATTAGGATCAGAATAGCTATAAATACTTTCATATAATCCCCTCCCAAGAAGATTATACCATTATTCAACTAATTCAATTAAGCTTACTGAATCTCTTGATACCACCCCTTTATCATGTTTGATCGTTTCTTTAAAAAATGCTCCAAAATCATTTGTATGTAACCTTTGAATCTCAAGATTGAACGGCTTTTCATCACCTTCATCAGTATTCCATTCAAAGTGAATTTTCACTCTGTTTGTAATTTCTTCTCCTTTATAAAACACTACTGGTATTCCATCTTCTTCATGCAATTTAATTTCAATTAACGCTGGATTTTCAATCATTGCTCGACTCCTCTATATAACATCTTCCGTACGTTTGCAGCAGTCTCATTATAAGTCTTGCCCAATAGTTCCTTGTTGAATTTAATAACTCCTTCTGGAACTTCCTCATCTGCATAGTAATCAATTTCATAACCACTAATCACTGTTCCGTAAGTTTCATCACCACGATAAAGTGTATCAACTATTGGTCTAACGTTCCCAAATACAATTTCTCCATTATTATCATTGCGTTTTTTATGTAGGTTTTCAAAATAAGCATCAGTCTTCTTTGATTCACTCATAAACAAATTATCCTCAAATGTCGCAAACATTTCATCCAGTCTTTCTCCAGCTTTTTGTTGTGCATCGATTAATTTATCTAATTGTTCCATTCGTTCTCCTCCAATTTAAAGAGAGAGAGCATCATAGACACTCTCTCCAATATTCTTAGTATTTTTTAGGGTTATGTATTTGAAGTTGTTACCGAAGTTTGTTCTAATCCAGAAGTGAGTTTTATTTAAACTGAAGCTAAATATGTTTTACGCAATTTCCTCTTTAAGTCTATTAATCTCTCGTACTTGTGCGCTTTTAACTCCACCATTGTGTTTATTTTCAGCATTATGCCAAATATCTTTTAATTTGATAATATATTGTTGAACGTTATAACAATCACCGAAATGTTTCACTGGGTTTTCTTTAATCATTCTATCTTCTAGTCTTGTTAACCCAGCTATCGCACTTTTACATCTTACGATTCTTGTTTTTGCATGCAACTGTTGAACATGTTCAATAAAGTCGTTAAAAACATTTGCGGTATCTTCTGGTTTAGTATTCTCGAATGTCCCAATTGTTCGCTTTTCGCTAAAACGGATTTCGTTGATCTCTTTAAGTGTGATATCCTTTTGTCTTGCTTTATCAGTAATCTCCATAAAATCTTCTGATTTCTCTTCGAGTGCTTTTTTAACACGATTAAACTCATTAATATATTCCTCTTTGAGTTTAGCTGCTTTCTTGCCAGTGAATCCCATCGCCACAAAAACAAACCCATCATATGTAAGATCGAATTTTTTCAATTTTCTCCCTGTAGAGTCCGTATACTCACTCACCACAAAATTGTGGTCAGTAAAATCTTTACTACATTCTAAGCTCTCAATTGTTCTAATCACACTGTCATGTCTCTTTCCGAACTCATCCGCAATCAACTTGCTGTCTGTAACTGCTTGGCCTTCTTTAATAAATACTTTCGTCATTCTAAAACTCCTCTGTTTAATTTTAGGGTGGAATCTCACCCACCCTTTTCACTGTCTAACGATAGAGCATCTCACCTCTATCCCATTCCCTGTTACTCTTTTTTGTTGCTTGTCTGCTGCATCACAGACCAAAACAATAAAAGTCTTGCTTTCCGTTGAAAAGTCACTTATAATGAACTCATCAATAAAAATAGCGTAAGTATGTTTAATTGTCCTTGAATTAAGCAGCGCACCGAACTATTGTTCAGTACACTTAAAACAAAAGGAGAATTAAATGAAAGTGTTGTATCAACTTGGAGGAGATGATACAACCGTAAAAATGAGTAAAGGAAACTAGCACTACTGGCTACAAAGTTTTCGTGCGGCAACAAACGGATCGATCTTTACACTGTAGCTTCCCTTACTATTACTCAACTTAGACACCACCCTGAAAACCTTGATTCTATGCGGTTTTCGGGCTATTTGTGTTTAAAAGTGTGTTTTTTTGTTTAAATGCATTCAAGAATGTGTCCTGCTGTGTATCAAACAAAACTTTCATGAACCTCTTTTTCTCCTTGCTTTTGTCAATCTTTCTAAGGATCGAATACATTGTAGGTGGCTTAACTTTAAGCTTCTGCATTTTAAATTTGTAAAATCTGAATGCGTCATCAATTATCAGATATTCCTCAGAATCTTTATCGTTTTCAACCATGTATTTATACGCTTTGTTTATTTTATTGCACATTTCCTCTATGTAATCTTCAATCTTGCCTTTTTGGTTTCTGTCTCCATCTTTCACCTTTGCTTTTACAAGCAACTCCGACACGCTAATACCTCCATTGGTTCTTTCTGCATTTTTCAAGTTGCTCATAATATCAAACAGAATATCCATAGGGCATTCGTGTTGCTCTGTGTTATTTGAAGTGTTAGAGCTAACACATTTCCAGAACTTCGGTTTCGCTCTTTTCTGTAGACCAAGGGCTTTTTCAACATGACTGATTTCTTTCTTTATATCAATCTTGTAAAATTTCTTTGCCAGATCAATGCAAATTCCAGATAGTACGGTCATTACATCAATTCTCTTCAACAGATAATCTCGCCCTTCTGTTTCACCCTTTGAAATCATATCCCAATAAATAGACATGCAATTTTGACCGATATTTGTTACTCGACCAATATTCTTTTGACTTTCAGACAGCTGATTGTCAATCTTACACATATCCAAATTGTTCAATCTATATGGAAGACTTTCTCCCTCTACACGATTCAAGCACACTTTATACTTACCAAAGCATTGTTTTCCGACTTCAAGAAGAGCAGGATGATCAAAAATAACCATAGTGTCTGAATCATAATCACAGCCAGACAGAATGTCTTGTATCTCAAAGTCAATTGCGTTTACGCAAACGATGTTACGTGAGAGGTTAAAATATGTATCAATTTCTTTCACAATCTTATTCTTTACCACAAGAACATTTGAAGGTGATGTATTTGGGTTTCGGAAAGCAACCACTTCTTTTTCTGATTCAAACATTGACGTATGTACTTCATTACCTTTTAATACTTGTCGCTGAGGTTCCTGACCAATTGCGTGGTAAAGGTATTCAATTGGATTACCTAGAAGAACACAATAATCACCTGGCAATCTAACTTTGCCTCTCTTTACGTATTCAACATGGTTATGTATTTCTGTTTTTCGAAAGTCTTTGAAGAGTGAGGTTTGAGCGAACTGTTCGTTTCTTCTATAAACAGCAACCATCATTTCATTTGTATTTATGTCGTTTTTCTTCTTTTCGATATGTTCTATGAATTTCTCTGTGTCATTCTTCAAGCCATATGTATAATCAATTTCATATTGAAGAAGGTCTTCAACGCCTTGCTTATGTATAGGTAAACAGTTAATCATTTGGTATGAAGTTTGCTGTAGAGTCTGATCTAATTCATTCTTTCCTCGCTTAGATTCTTTTTCATGCTTAACGACTCCCCAAACATTCCCTTCTGATTCAATAAGGTTCTTCCAATGCTCCCACAAATCCAACTCAGAACCTAAAACTTTGCTAAATTTCAATGCTTTTAGTGATGTTGGAGTGCAAATGAACTTAACGTCAGATGCTTTCATCTTCTGCCCAAACATATTCTCTAACTCCCATTGATCATATTCCACACCTTTTGGACAATGATCTTTTAGGAATTGTTGAATGTTGCAATTGAACGCAGCTGATTTAAACATGTGATTACGTAATAGCATCATTGACGTACCTTCATTGAAAAACTCTGATGACAATAATGACTCCCCATCAAAAAGACTGTTAGATACAATCTCTTCTTGTTCAACGCTATCAAGGAAATCGTTTTTGCCTGTTTTAACTACATTACAAACTTTTTTAAATTCACTCGTCTTATCATCGACAAGCAGGATATGTTTTGGATCAATATGTACAGTGGATTCTAATGAGCTTCCCACAAGTGACTCATAGGCCAGTAATCCAGCCAAGTCAACTCGTTGATCCTTTTTGAACGGAAGATACATCCTAGACCACTCAATCATTTTCTTATGTAAGGATTCTTTGATGAACAAGCATTGCCCTGTTCGACTCTTACTGCTTGATCTTTTATATACAACATATTTCACATCAGAGACAATTTCGCCTGTCTCCTTGTCAATGGTTCTAATTGCGAACCCATTTTCGTAAAGCTTTTCTCTCAGACTGTTAACCTTAACTTCGTGTTGCCATTCTGTTTGGTTTAACTTTGTATGTAAAAATTCAATTTCTCTATCGAGTCTTTCTTTCCGTTTCTCCTTTGTTCCAGGATTATCTTTCTCTTTTTGCTTCTCTTTGATTTTAGCCTTCACTGATCGTACCTTTGAAGAAAATTTAACATTGATTACATCATCGCTTACATCCTTACCTGAATGTTTTAGCGTTGTGAATTGCAGCCCTTCTTTTCTGAGCTTGATAGATTCAAGGCTATAAGGGATCAAACCTGTGTAATTTTTAGGAATGTTTTTACCTCTATTCATATGTTCATACAAATGACTTGCTTCAATAGACTGAATGTAAATAGGCTTGTTGTTTACTTTGTTTTGTTTAGTCAATAAATCATCCTCCAATGATATAAATAAAATTTGAACAAAAACGAAGCGCAATTTTTGCGCTGCGTATATACTTAATCTTATAAGCTTAGTATTATAAACTTAATATTAAATACTAATTACTAGGGCGCAATTTATGTACCATAATTTGAACCCTTATCTTCCTTTTTTTGAACCTTCATCTTCCTTTTTTTGCGCTCCGCATGAACACTGGGTTTCAACCACATGATAAAACGCTATTCTTTCGTGCATATTCATCGATGTGATGATCATATAAAAAGTACTTGTTCTGATAACCAGTGGTAATAACTTGATCATCTTCACCATAATAAGACTCTGCAGAACTTTGCTTATCCGAATGTTGAATATCAATAAACCTTTTGTTTTTCATTAGAGATAAATGTTTTCTAATGGTGTTTTTTGCAACACCTGTTTCTGCGGAAATCCTATCCATACCTGGATAAGCAAATGAAGGAGTGTGTCTTGTGTCCATGTAGCTTTTTAAATAGAAGTAGAGCCTTATACCCTTCATTTTAATTTGCGACACACACTCGGATGATACAATGCTCTCAGTGGCTTGAGTGAAAGTTATATTACTACCCTTAACAGGTAGTCGGGATTCATTTAGCGTTATGTTTATTAAGCCTTTTCTTGGTAAACCATCAACCTTATTAAGTATCAATTCTTTCTCATAAAGCCCATTTATGTATTTTTTCAAAGTCTCGTTCTTTGGTATTCCCAAACGTTCACTAATTCGTTTATGGTTAACTTGAATCGGATTCACTTTCTCCTTTTTAGAGAAGTAAAGCCTTATCAGAACAGCATAAACTGAAAATTCTTCACTTGAAATGTCAGGGTTTCTAATAACATCATTCGCAATTTGTATTTTAAAGGTTTTATTCAATAGCATTCTCCTGTCTATATATTACTGCTTAATTGGCCATTCTAGGCATTCTTTGGTTTCACTTCACTTAGTACTCCACTAACCTTTTCGTCGTTCTCATAAAGCCAGAACACTCTCTGTTGCTGTGTAAATGCTTTACATACAAAATTACATCCAGCTTCTAAAAGTTTCTTATGTACGTGATGCGAGTAGCAGAAAAAATATTTTGATCGTTTCATTCGTTTTCTCCATTTCTGAATAAAATTAAAGTTTTATTTAAAATCTTTTGATGATGCACCTTCACCTTGCTCAGATAACATACGAAGACACTTATCATATTGCCTATTTATGTATTTCGAGGCTTCCCTAATGCGTTTCTTTTTATCTGATTCAACCGATGATTTTTCATTATCGTTTGGTTTCATTGAATCCTCCCTCACCCTTATTTTATCAACTTCGACCAAAATCAACAGTGTACGTGTCAATTAATTCTCCTTTTGTTTTAAGATCAAATGTGCGCCTGAGCGCTCATATATCAAAAAGGCAGGGATTCAATCTCCCCACCTTTCTAATATGTAAAGCATTTAATTAAGCGCCACGACCAAATCCTGCTGTGCTGTAGTCAGAAGCCGTATCAATTTGTGTACCTGTAGCTACACCTCCGAAGAAAATTGCAGCTACAACAATAGTAAGTGCGAATACTTTTTTCATTTTTTCACCTCCCTTCAAGTGACAAGTTTTTATTGTTAAATTGCCAATACTTCTAGAATGAGTTTATCTGCGCCTAACTTTTCAAGTTCAAGCAATGGAAAGCCAACAGAGAATTTGTCCCCACTTAATTTGAAGTGTCTAATAGACTTATAGAAATAGTCCTCTGAGCGATGCAACAGACCTTTGAGGTACATATGCATACCTAACTGGTTGTCATCGTGTTCCTCGGCTTCTAGGCTATCTAAAATCGATTTAGCGAGCTCTAGTTCTCCCTTGCGGATGTAAGCGTGAGCCACTTCTTGTCTATCAGTGATTTCATCTGAGTCATACTGTAACCATTTATTTTCTTTACTCCATAAGTTTTCAAGGAAGCACAAGCTTCTTAATGCTTGAATTGATCTCTCTCTATTTTCAGTTGAGTGTTCTAAAGCTGAGAGAAAGCAACGCTTGCTTGTTGAGTAATCAGTAAGCATTAAAGAGTTGCCTTGAGTTAAGTAAGAATATGCTGTGATTCTTCTAACATTTGAATTAAGGATGCAATAGTCGGTGTAGTGTTGAACCTTACCAAGCTGATTTTGGTTAAAAGCACAGTTGGCTAGAAGTAACAACAACCTACTGTGGAATGATTGTTTAACATACGAATCTTCCAGATTATCAATAAAAACATTTTCAGATAATGATTCAAGTCTATTGAAATAGTTGTTCCATAATGCTGGATACATCGGGATGATCATACTGTAGACCTGCATTTCTTCAGTCTTTAGTTTTAAGTTCCCTAGTGATCTGATTAAATTTTCAAAATTCACTAGACCTTTTTCTGCATCCCTTTGCAACTTGTACGTCTTTGCCCACTCTATGGTTTTACCATTCCCAGTGTTACTTAAAACAAATTCGATATAATCATCAAGCTTTTCACTTTGAGCGTTAACAGACAAGTATTCCAAAGCCTGTCTTGCACATTGTTTACCTGGATCAAGCGTGAATATGTAGTCACACATCAAATCAATCTCTCTATCTGGATCAATTTCTTTTATCATATCAATGATCATCTGCAAGTCACTCGTTTCTTTTCCACTGATATTAAGAAATTTGTACAATCCTGATGTTTGAGAGTAACCTGCAATAGATGCCAATTTTGCTGCAAGCGAAGAATCGTCTTCACACTTGCTTTTGATGAATGCTTTTAATTTGCTCAATCCAATATCCCCCTAGTTTCCTCTATATGAATTGCAATTCTTTATCTATCTCAACATCAGCTGCAGGATCAAATAGCTTGATCATCTTGTTGACTTCACTCTTTGGGAGCAAGTCAAATTCTTTGATATGCCTGTTGTGCTGAAGCCATAATGCAAATCGGTCTAATAGATCATCGTTTTGCGCTATGAACTCATGCATCATTATGTTTTGTGCCAGTTGCCAAGATGAGAAGTTTTGCATATCTCTCATTATAAATCACCTCGCTTCCAATTAGGTGTAAATTTTCACGCTGAATATTTCCCATTAAAAATCGGTCTCCATCCCTCTACAAAGCTCATAGCTTCATCAAAATCTTTTTGTGAAATGTTCGAGTAGGCATTCACTCTGTATGCATCCTTTAAATTTTTCCACAGAGCTGAGTAAACTCTTCGTGTTTTTTCATAAATTGATTTATCAATCATGCCTTCGTTCCACAGCTTATGCACACGTCTGTTAACTGCATTTCTCATTGCTTGCTGTTGTGAGTAATCAAGAGTGATTCTTTTATCAATATCATGACGTAGTTGCTTGATGTCTTCTTTCATTCCATCAACATCTTCATTTAATTGAATCGTTAGCTTCATACTTGCAAGCAGGCTTTCTTTATCGCTCATCGCTTTCGGACGTTCCTGTGATTGGATATACTCTTTCATTCGCTTAAACTCTTGAATGAATCTGATTTTCGTCTGAACAGCTTCTTTTGTGTTGTAGCTGAATGCGATTAATGTGAACGCTTCTTCTGTTAGATCGTATTTCGGGTATTGTTTGCCTCGCACTTCATGAGTTGACGGCTCAAAATTGAGCTGTGAGAATTCTTCACCTGCATATTCCATCTGAGTTGCAATATCTCTCAAAACGTTTTTGTGTTCTTTATCAAACATCTCCGCAATCGTCACGCTGTCCGTTACCACTTCGTTTTCTTTTACAAATACTAATTTATTTTCCAATAAAATTCCTCCAGTTTTGTTTTGATTTTTTGCTCTCACCTATAATGTAGGCAAAAGTAAACATTCTAATAACAAATGGCTTTCGTAAGACACTCGTAAGACAGTTATGTAAAAAAGTTTATTTAATTTTCAAGGATCGTTTGTAGCTTTATTTTTCTAAGTCGAGTTGGAGTAGTGCCAGTCTATTTTTCTATTAGATATGTAGAAACTGTTCATTTGGATCACTCCGATTATGTTATAGGGTGTTGCTTATGTATGTATTCGTTTATTAAGCATAATGGCCTTCACCATACCACCATCTCTTAAAGCTTTCTGTAGGTACTTTAATTCTGTTCTTACCGACTCTCACCACATGAAACTTTCCACTTTTGCATAATGCATATGCAGTGTCTCTTCCTGCTCCTGTGATACGTCTAATATCTTGCACATCAAGTGCAACTTTCTCTAAAAGCGTGTTTAGTTCTTCTTGCGTCATACATTCACCCCCTTCAGTTTTCTGATTCATCCTATTTTGTAGGCATGAACCAATCATATAATTAAATAATTAATAAATCAATAGTTATTTAATATTTTTTATTTAATTACCTGTTATTTAATTGTGTTATAATGAGGATAAGAAATTTGGAGGTTTTATGATATGAATGAAAAAATAGCTGCATTATTTAAATCCTACAGAACATCTGAGAGCATAAGCTCTGCAGAGTTAGCTGAAAGGGCAGGTGTTTCACAAGGTACAATCTCAAATATTGAGAACGGAAAATTCGGCAAAAGAAAAAATAGTCTTGAGACTATCAGAAAAATCATTCTTGCTGTTAGAATGCCTATATCAGATGATGTTGCAGAGTATATAGAAATTAATGCAGATGGGGATAATTTCAAAGAAAGCACTGTGTATAAAGCTGGTGCACACACCCATATACCTGCTACAAAAAACACCTTTTTAAAAATAAAGGCAGAAACTTTTTTAAACAGTGAAGGATTAGATAAAGAAGATGAGGATGCTGTAGAATTACGCAAACAAAGTCATTACTTCGAAAGTGATATCATTTTATCTACTTATTTAAAATTTATAGAAGATCACCAGGGAGAAATCAATCAGATAGTGATGCGAAAATTACAGGAAAGAGGGGCAAAGCTGTACAAACAGTATTATCAGGAGGAAAAAAATAATGGCAAGCGTTAAAAAAGATAAACGCAACGGAAATTGGTATTATGTTTTCGACATGGGAAAAGATGAAAATGGAAAAAGAAAACAAAGAAAACGTGGTGGCTTTAAATTAAAGAAAGACGCAGAAGAGGCACTTAGAAATGATATTCAAATGTTTCATGCTGGTGATTTAAACAATTCAAAAAATATCGTTTTTTCTGAGGTCGTCAATCGATGGTTAAATATAAAAACTCCTGATGTGAGTAATCAAACTTTGAAAGTGTACCATTATAATTTAAAAAATCACATACTCCCTGCACTCGGGAGTATCAAGTTGGCAGATGTAACCACTCAGACTGTTCAGCTTTTCATCAATAGATTAGTTAAATCAGGCTTATCAGCTGCAACTGTTAAAAAGATATACCATATGATTAACAACATAATGAGGACGGCTGTTGAAGATGAACTAATTAATAAAAATCCTGTCGAAAAGGTTCGCAAGCCGTCTGTAAAACGAAAAGAAGTAGAGGTGTGGACACCTGAACAAATGTCTTTGTTTCTTGATCACACTAGAAATAGTCGATATTACATTGCGTTTTGGCTTGCTATTTCGTTCGGCTTAAGACAAGGCGAAATTTTGGGACTCAGATTTAAAGATATTGATTTTAATAATGGAGTATTAAGGATTGTTCAGACGTTAGAACATTCAGGCGGTCAATTGAAATATGGGGGGAAATCATCATCAAGTATAAGGTCGATTGATTTGTCAGACCACGATATCCACATCTTAACAAAACAAAAAGAAAGAGTACGAAAAGAACAGAAATTAAACGGAAAACTTTATACAAATAAAGACTTAGTCGCGTGTACAGAAACAGGCAACCCCATTAATCCTAGAAATTTATTGAGACAGTTCAAAGCATACTTAAAACAATTAGAATTACCTGATATCCCCTTCCACAATCTCAGACATTCGCACGCTTCTTTGCTATTAACTAAGTTTCACCCTAAAGTTGTTCAAGAAAGACTAGGCCATAAAGATATACAGATTACACTTAACACCTACTCACATTTAATGCCAAACATGCAAAGGGATGCTTCAACGTTTATCAGCGACATGTTACAAGGCAAACAAAAAGAGGAATCACAATAAAATGTGACTCCTCTTTTTTGTGACTCCAACGTGACACAAGAATGTGTTCGGAACGCTGAAACCCTTGATGATTCCGACTGGGCTCGAACCAGCGACCTCTACCCTGTCAAGGNTTTTTTGTGACTCCAACGTGACACAAGAATGTGTTCGGAACGCTGAAACCCTTGATGATTCCGACTGGGCTCGAACCAGCGACCTCTACCCTGTCAAGGTAGCGCTCTCCCAGCTGAGCTACGGAATCGGGTTATGTATCAGTTCTGGGCTTTCTGTTACTGACAGTCTCTATTATATAACCATCATGGTCAGTCGTCAATGGTTTTGTTCAAAAAAGGCACAAAGCCGGTATCCATACCGGCTTTTTACTGACTTTTATGATTGGTTCACAAGAACTGGCTTTAGTTGATCTAGTGCTTGTTTGAAGTCCCTTTTGAGGTCTTCTCCGTTTTCTACGCCCACACTTAATCGAAGTAAACCATCCGTGATGCCTCTTTTTTCTCTTTCTTCTTTTGGCATAGCGGCATGGGACATTTTGGCCGGATAGGAAAGAATGGATTCGACCGCTCCGAGGCTGACGGCGAATACAGGTAATGTGACGCCATCGACCAATTCTTTGACAGCCGCTTGGTTTTCTAGTTCAAATGAAAGAACAGCACCTGCACCGCTCGCCTGCTTCCGCTGAATGTCTGCCCCTGGGTGATCATCTAATCCTGGGTAATATACTTTTTTGACCGCAGGATGTTCTTTGAGGAATGTAGCTAGTTCTAATGCGGTTTGACTGGCTTTTTCTAATCTGACTTGAAGGGTCTTTAATCCTCTAAGCACAAGCCAGCAATCCTGTACGCCAAGTACCGCCCCGAAGGAGTTTTGCAGCGAATAAAGTTCGTCTCCTAACTTCTCATCTTTCACCACGGCTAAGCCTGACAGTACATCACTGTGGCCGCTTAAAAATTTTGTTGCGCTGTGCAGCACAACGTCAACACCTAGGTCCAGCGGACGCTGAAGCGCAGGCGTTAAAAACGTATTATCTAAGAAAGTCAGACAGTCATGTTCTTTCGCAATCTGTACGACACCTTCAATATCCGTAATACCGAGTGTAGGGTTTGACGGTGTTTCCATGTAAATGACTTTTGTATTTGATTGAATGCCTTGTTTCACTTCATTCAAATTGGTCATGTCCACAAAGGTATGCTCAATCCCAAATCTTGAAAGAACTTGGGTGATCATTCGGAAAGTCCCGCCGTACACATCTCTTGTGACAAGGACATGATCTCCTTTTGATAATAGAAGAAAAGCGGTTGAAATGGCTGCCATACCTGACGCAAAGGCAAGCCCTCTCGTTCCTCCTTCTAGCGCTGCAATGGTATCCTCCAATGCCTGACGTGTAGGGGTGCCTGATCTGGAGTAGTCATATTGACCAAAGTCATCGAAGCTGCTTTGGTGAAACGTCGATGCATGTTGAATCGGCACACTGACTGCACCTGTGGAACGGTCTGTTTTAAACGCATTATGAACGAGTTGTGTTTCGAGTGTCCAATCGTGTGTGGTCATTTCGTGTGTACCTCCTCTTTCACATTTGATAGTGCCTGTTTCAGGTCTGCTTTTAGGTCCTCCACATGCTCAATCCCGACTGAGAAACGTAGCAATTTGTTACACACACCGTTTGCAATACGAATCTCTTCTGGGATGTCCATATGGGTTTGCGTTGCAGGATACGTGATGAAGCTTTCGACTCCGCCAAGGCTTTCAGCAAAACAAATCGTTTTCAGCTGCTTCAAAAATGGATTGACCCAGTCCTCTTTGGCTACTCGGAATGACAGCATGCCTCCCTTTCCTGGGTAAAGCACATCTTGAATTTCAGGCTGCTGCTTTAGAAAGTCAGCTAATTCCTTCGCATTTGCTTCGTGCTGACGCATTCTCAGCGCCAATGTTTTCATTCCTCTCATTAAAAGCCATGAGTCAAATGGAGATAAAACCGCCCCAATGGCGTTTTGATGCTGGAACATGTCTTCCGATAGCTTCTCTCCTTTTGTGACGACAAGTCCGGCAAGAACATCGTTATGTCCGCCTAAATATTTGGTGGCACTATGAATGACAATGTCCGCTCCGAGTGTAATCGGTTTTTGCAAGACGGGCGTATAAAAGGTGTTATCCACAATGACCAATGCACCGTGTTCTTTTGCGATTTTCGCAACCTTTTGAATATCCGCTTCCTGCATGAGTGGGTTTGTTGGCGTTTCAATAAAGACGGCTTTTGTATTTGGCGTCATTTTAGAGCGTAAACAGTCTTCATCTGAAAAATCATCATAAACAAAGCGCAGTCCGTACTTTTTCCATTCGTTTTCAAATAGACGGTATGTACCGCCATATAAATCTGATGAAACAATGAGTTCATCCCCGCTCTCAAACAGCGCCATGATCGTTTGGATGGCAGCCATTCCCGAACTGAAGGCAAAACCGGCCGTTCCTTCTTCGAGTGAAGCAATCGCATCTTCTACAAGCTGCCTTGTTGGGTTTTTCGTCCGAATATAATCAAATCCTGTTGATTCCCCAATGCCTCTATGTCTGTAAGCTGTTGAAAGATAAACGGGAGGACTGACAGTTCCAGTCGCCTCTTCGCTGCGGTTTCCAATTTGCGCTAACTTCGTTTCCACATGTTCTGTCATTTGACACCATCCTAAGTAAAAATCTAATTTCAAAACAGAAAAACCCCTTCTTCATAAGAAGAAGGGGTTTAATCGCTTCCTCTTATCTTCCAAGCAAAAAAGCTGCTTGCTGGATTTAGCACCTTGGTACATCACATGAAGTGATGCATACCGGTTGCTGAGGTTTCAAAGGGCCAGTCCCTCCACCTCTCACGATAAGAATGTGTTGTCTGTCTGTTCTAATTCTTAATACTGTAACGCATTAAACCTCATTTTTCAAGGGGAAATGTAACGATTAATTAAAATTTTCTGTATTTTGCAGCAGATTGGATGTCAGCCAATTTGATTGCATGTTAGCATATAGGAACAACGCTGTTTTTCGTGTTACAATGAATGGAAACGTTTCACTTATGATGAATTTGGTTAGCTGGAGGAATGGATTATGGTGAAGAAAACAGGCATCATTCAAGAAGAAACCTTACAGTCAAAAGAACTTGGGGCAGATATGACCATTTTGATTTATTTGCCAGTCAATTACTCCCCCCTTTATACATATCATGTCATCATTGCACAGGATGGTCATGATTATTTCCGTCTAGGTAAAATAGGCAGACAGGCGGAAGAATTAATGCAAAACAAAGAAATGGAACGCTCGATTATCATTGGTGTCCCATATGAAAATGTGACTGAAAGGCGAAATACGTATCATCCAGACGGACCAAAGTTCGAGGCGTATAAACGCTTTTTGGCAAATGAACTAGTTCCGTATATTGATGAACACTACCCAACGTATCAAGTTGGATCAGGTCGTACATTTATTGGTGATTCATTAGGTGCTACGATCTCACTTATGACAGCCATTGATTATCCTTCGTTATTTGGCGGATTGATTTTGCAGTCTCCTTACGTGGATGAGTCGGTTCTGCAAGCAGTCAAACAGTCATCATCCCTTGCTCATTATGCCATTATCCATCAAATCGGGTTAGAAGAAACAGCTGTGAAAACGACAGATGGGCAAGTGCTTGACTTTATTCAGCCGAACGAAGAATTAAAGGTCCTTTTGGAGAAGTCCGGTGCGGATTATTTATTTGAGACATTCGAAGGCGATCATAAATGGACGTTTTGGCAGCCGCTCATTTCACCTTCGTTAAAAAGAATGCTCCCATATTCGTTAATCAACTGAATTTTGTTATAATAAAAAATAATAAATACTTTCTTAATCAGGAGGGAACATGATGAAATACGGAGTTGTTTTATTTCCATCAAAAAAATTGCAAGACATTGCGAACTCTTATCGGAAACGTTATGATCCGAACTATGCACTCATACCACCTCATTTAACATTAAGAACACCTTTTGAATTAACGGATCTAGAAGCAGCTGAGGTCGTCTCCACCTTGCGAGAGTACGCAAAAAATGCTTCTCCTATTACGTTACGTATTAAAAAATTCAGTTCATTCGCTCCTGTAAACAACGTGATTTATATGAAAGTAGAACCGAACGAAGAATTAATGGCTCTCAATGAGAAGTTGTACACTGATCCGCTTGCTGGTACACCTGAATATGCATTTGTTCCGCATGTGACAGTGGCTCAAAAGTTATCAGACGATGAGCATTCAGACGTTCTAGGCACATTGAAGCTGAGAAAAATTGACCACGAGGAAACGGTTGACCGCTTCCACCTTTTATATCAATTAGAGAACGGTTCTTGGACCGTTTATGAAACATTTATCTTAGGAGAAGAGGGTTAAAGACATTTGAATACAGTCATCGTAAAAGAACAAACACAACGAGAAGATGCTTATTATGTTCGAAAAGAAGTTTTCGTAAAAGAACAAGAAGTCCCGTTAGAGATCGAAATTGATGAACTTGAGGACGAAGCCATTCACTTTGTCATTTATAATGATGACAACAAACCACAAGCTGCTGCTAGACTGCGCATAATTGAAGGTCATAAAGCAAAGCTTGAACGAATTTGTGTATTAAAAGAGGCGCGCTCTTTCGGTCTTGGCCACCAGCTTTTAGAAGCACTTGAGTCTGAAGCGATGGCAAACGGAGCGAAAGAAGCTGTCATGCATGCACAAGTACAAGCTCTTCCTTTCTACGAAAAGAAAGGCTACAAAGCCGTTTCAGAACCGTTTGAAGAAGCAGGGATTACACATGTCAAAATGACAAAAACACTATCCGTTTAACGACAATAAAAAGCCAGGGCATCATGGATGCTCTGGCTTTTTATTGATTCCATCTCGTTCGCTCAGGAAGAAAGCGCAGTCATTTAGACGTAAGTATTGATATGAACGCCCTTACCTTCTTCCATAAACATATCTCGTACAAAGCGTTCCCGCTTTTTTTGCTGTACTTTCGTTTCCGCTTCTGTCACTAAGTCCTCTTTTTTCTCCAGCTCTCTGTATACCTTGTCATGAAAGGTGCGGGTGACCTTCGTCACTTTCGCATAGTCTTCTTTATCCTGAGGAGCAGGACGATTGATATATTGAAAATACAGATCCGGCTGAATCGGGGCTATATATCCCATCAAGAACGCCTCCTTTGCTTCTCTTCTACTCTACTATTCCCTAATTATGACTGTTTGAAACACGCCTCATTTGATATGATTAGATGTGTTTCTTTTTAACATTGATTGACTATTGGAGGACTAGCTTTGAAATGCGCACGACGACATGATCGAACGATCTCATTACATACATATTCGAGAGAACACTATCAATTCCTCCATGATGAGGGGAAAAAAGGGCATTTATCTTGCCCATATTGCGGAGAATCCGTCTTTTTCAGACTAAATATACATGAAGAACCCGCCTTTATCCATAAGCAAATATCTCAGCAAGAGATTTGCGAAAAAAGAGAACAACAAGAGGAAAAGAAACCGGCTGAACGAGAGGAAGAGGCATCCTACAAAGAACTTGGCGGCATTCGCTTTCCAACCGGCAAACAGATCATCTCACAAACAGAAGAATCGGATGACTGGCAGGAACCACGATCCATTCAATTTGGCGAAACCTTTCATTTAGAAAAGAATGAAGAAGTGCATACCATTGACCTCTTTCCACACATCACCTTTAGCGCACCGCAGCTTCAAGCTGTCACACACAAAGACGGTCCGATGCTTGTGCTAGCTGGCGCCGGCAGCGGGAAAACAAGGGTACTGACAGCAAGAGCTGCTTATCTGATGTCATACCATCAAATCCCTGCTCACCATATCCTGCTCGTGACCTTCACCACAAAAGCAAGCAGTGAAATGAAAGAAAGATTGCGTATGCAGTATCAGCTTCATCCATCACAGGCGAGCCAAGTTGTGACAGGCACATTCCACAGTCTATTTTATAAAATGCTGCTTCACGATGATCGGGGCAAATGGAACGGACAGCATTTGATTAAATTCGACTGGCAAAAAGAGCAGTATATTCGCAAAGCGATCATGCATGAAGGACTTGATGAAAAAGACTATCCAACCGATCAAGTGCTGCAATCAATCGGCTATTGGAAAAATGCTTTTTTACCAAACGAACTTCCTGAACTGAAAGATGAAAAGGAAAAGCAAATGTGGACAATCTATCAGTCATACGAACAGCAAAAGCGTGAAAATCAACAATTTGACTTTGATGACATGGCGATTGCCTGTTTACACATGCTGACTAAGCAGCCTGAATTGCTCAAACAATATCAAGAACGATTCAAGTATATTTTAGTAGATGAATTTCAAGATATTAATCCCGTACAATATCAATTAATCCAGCTTTTAGCTGGAGAATCCGAGCAGCTATTTTGTGTAGGCGATGATGATCAAGCCATCTATGCATTTAGAGGAAGCAATCCTGCTTTTATTCTTGACTTCAAACAGGACTATCCTTCGGCCGAGATCGTCCATTTACATGCAAATTACCGCTCTCATCATACGATTGTCGCAAGTGCAGACGCCATTATTAAGAAGAACCAGCATCGTTACGAGAAAACGTTAAAAGCCGTTCGCGTGGAGAAAATTCCACCGACTCTTTTTTATCCATATGACGAGGAAGAGGAAGCGACCATGATCGTAGCAGATATTCAGGAGAAAATTAAAAACGGTGCGAAACCGAATGACTTTTGCGTGCTGTTTAGAACGAATACGGGAGGCCGCGCGATTTATGAACGTCTTCATCAATCGGCGATTCCGTATCAAACCGATGCTGGCGTAAAAGCCTTTTATAGCAGAAGAATTGTTCGGGTGCTGCTCGCTTTTCTTTCGCTCAGTCAGGATGCAGATGATGTCGCCGCAATGAAACTGCTGCTGCCCGTTTTCTTTTTAAAGCAGCAAACACTGAATACCATGAAGGCGCTGACCATTACGGAAGATTGTTCTATGGTAGAGGCACTTGGAAAGCTAACAGACATTCAGCCGTTTCAGCGCAAAAAACTGCAATCGATCGTTCCCCTGTTTCGAACGTTAAAATCGTTAAAGCCATCTGAAGCTGTAGCGTTTATTGAACAAAGGATGGGACTTGGTGGTTATTTAAAAAAACGTGTGAATGATACGAATGTGCTTGAAAAAGGAACAGATGATGTACGAGATGTGAAAACAGCGGCGAAACGTTTTGAAACGATTGAAGCCTTCCTCGCTCATGCCGAACATATGAAATCTGCTGAAAAGGAAAAATCAGATGAACCAGGCGTTCAGCTCATGACGATCCACCGTGCGAAGGGACTAGAATTCCAAACAGTGTACATCACGAGCGTGGTTGATGGGGCGCTCCCTCATGACTTTGCACTTGATGAGCTGAGAAGCGGTGATGAAGAAGCCATCGAAGAGGAGCGGCGCTTATTATACGTTGCCATGACGAGAGCAGAACAATCCCTTTATCTATCCGTTCCATCATATAGAAGAGGAAAAACGGCTCACCGCTCCCGCTTTTTGTACCCTCTTTTAAAGAAAAATCGTGAATTATTCACACAAAAACAACAGGCCCCCCTTTAAATGGAGAGCCTGTTGTTTATTTTTTGTTGTTCATCATTTTAGCGATTGTATTAAAATCAAGCTTTTCTTTTCCACTTGTAATCGATTGAACGATTTTGTCTTCCATTTCTTTAGGTACACGTTTGTTTGCAAGCTGCGCCACTTTTTTAATGACACCTCGAACGGTATTCTCATCTTTAAAGTTCGCGTTTTGCAAAGAACCTGCAAGCTTAAAGACATCATTCATATTTACACCTGTTTTATTTTCCACACTTTTAAAGAACTTATTATCCATTCCTTTGCCTCCTCTTTGTGGAGTAATCACCTTACTATATGAAAATAGGCGAGATATGTGCCTATCCTGCTGCCTTGTTAGCAAAGAGAAAGGAAAGCAAAAGGCTTCCCTATTGCTTCCCTCACCTTCTTACTGTTTAGTTAAAGAAAGAAGCACCAACGATGATTAGAAGGATGAAAAGCACGACGACAAGAACAAAAGTTGAACCATAACCGCCGCCGTAGCCGCCGCCATAACCTCCGCAATAACCGCCACCGTAACCGTAACAACTCATATTTAAGCACCTCCTCTTCTCACTTACAAAATATGAAAAATACATGAAATGGTTTGGACGATCACATAAAAAAGTGCGGAATTTTTATTTCTGCTGTTTAAAGACGTAATCTGCCTCTCCATGACGGATCATGAATGCTTCTGTTTCTTTCGCAAAAGTATCCATTTTCTCGCCAAATGCTTTTAAGTGCTCTTCAAGATCCTTCGCTTTATTCGCTAGATCCATTTCAGCTTTTTCGTGCGCTTGCTCTTTCCCATCATGGGGTTTAGTGAACAAGGAACCGATTAATTGTTCGAATGCATCCATTCTGGTCACCCCTTCTCTCTTACATATGCATCACCCAAAAAAAGGGCAACAAAAAAACCGGATAAATCCGGCTTTTGTTTTTCCTATTGAGGTTTCTTTTTCTTCCCGCAGCCGCAGCCAGTCTTCTTGATTTTCTTCGTATATACAGATTGTTGATTTGACTGCGCTGGATACCCTTGAAGCATATGTGACGGTGTTTCAGTTGGTTTCATCGCAACCCTTCCTTTCCTATTCCATGTTAGTATATGCATTTTCTTTAAGCGTGTCTGATCAAAATGCCTGTTTATTTCACAAGCTTCGACACGACTGCTTCAATCAAGCCTGCTGCGGCGGCAATCGCTAATAGTAAATTAAGCCACATGCTGATGACAGGAAAAAATATGTATATCGCAAGTAAAGCAGCAGTGCACCACATACCCGTACACCAATAACAACTTAACAGCTCTCCTATCCAAGATCGCAGTCCCTTCCCCTTAATGACGATATAGGTCTCGACTTCACCTTGTTCGTTTACCTCTTCTTGCTCTTCATGAAATAGACGGCGAAAGGGGGCTGTAATCGTATCAAACACGATCAATCTCGTCAGCCTAAAGGATGCGAGGGCAAATATAGCAAATGACAAAGCGCCGCTCATGGAACCTCCACCTCCTTCATTCTTCTTTTTCCGTCCTTTCTTTATATATGCAAAAAGAAAGACCGCCATGATGAATCGAGTGGAAATAAAATTGGGTTGTACTTTTTCATGCTTTCCGATTCCACCTTGAGCCTCTGCTGCATTAAATAATGTATAGATAAGAAAGGAGTGAAAGTATTGTCTATTGAAGAAAGTGCTGATTTATTATACACACAACTGTTAAACGAATTAATCAGCAATTATGATGATTTCATCGAGATCAAGGATTCCGAAAATGTCACGATTCATAAAACAGATGTAACAGCCGCACTCTCCCTTCAAGCGACCGTAACGACAATCATTACTCTTTTAATTCAAATTCTTGTACCAGATGATGAATTGGCTGCAGACATCACAGAACAGCTTTTAGCTGCACAACAAGTGACAGTTCAAAAGAAAACAGTGATTCAAATCATCAATTGTTATAACGTCACGATTACATTATCTGATGCATCCATTATGAACTCCGTACAAATTCTCACTCAAACACTGAATGTACTTTTAGTTGAAGCCGGCATTCTTTGACCCTTTCTTTTTCTAACATCATGTATGAAAGAGGTGAAATAATCGTGGCTGAAGAGAACGAAAAAAAGGAGTTTCAAATCAACACTGATGTTGATCCATTAACAAGCCTTCTTGTGAGTGATATTTTAAACAAAAATAATGTCACAGATGATCAGAAAGCAAACCTTTCAGAAGATCAAAGAAGGATGATTTTGAAGCTGGTTCAGGATTTACAAAAGAAAGCAGATGATTTCGTACAGCAGCAGCAGGAGAAAAAGCGTCAGGCAGAGGCAGCAAAACATGCAGAAGAGGTCGAGCCTGAACCACAAGTGCGCCCTAAACGAAATTCACTTCGAGATCGTATCCAGCAGCGCCGTCAAGCGCAGCAAAATAACGATTAAATAAAAATGGGTTGCCTGCTAGGATAAATGCCCGAGACAAAACCAATCATTCCAGCATTTAATAAAGTAAACGGAAGGAGGAAAAGAAATGGATTCTAAACCATACTCTTGGGTCGCTCTAGATCGTAACTGTACACACCACGGCGATTACCATCATAACTACGAAAGAAAAGCAGTCTGTGACGGCAACTATTATGATGATGAAGATGTTTTACAAGACTTTGATCAAGTGAGTGTGACAAAGCAGACATCTGAGGAAGTCATTATCGTTAGAGATTCTTGTGACATTAACGTCTCTTCTGTTGATGCACAGGTTGCAGCATCTATCCAAGCAGCTGTTCAAACAGCGATCATCACCATTACAAACATCTCAATCGCTGATGGTGACCTAGCTGACCGCGTCACGCAAGATCTCTTACAAGCAGCTAGCCATAAACAAACAAATCGCCAGAAACTTGTTATCGAAAACTCTAGAAACGTTACAGTCTCTACAATCGATGCGGACATCTCTATTGCCATCCAAACGCTTACACAGACACTTGTTGCGACGATCGTTGCAATTGGTATCCTCTAATGTACAAAAGCAGAGCGAAAAGCTCTGCTTTTCCTTTTTCTAAAAATACAACAAAGATAAATAGTCATTTACCCACACCAACTAGAGGGCGCATACATATGTTGTTAAGGACTAAAGTCAAATACCTTGTTAAAGGAGCTGAAATCCATGAGCTGCGGAAAACACCATGGCCGACATGATGAAAACTGTGTATGCGATGCGGTTGATAAGATTTTAGCAGAGCAGGAAGCTGTAGAAGATAAATGTCCTACGAGCTGCTACAGTAATTTATTAAGCCCGACAGTTTCTGGAAAAGATACGATTCCGTTTTTACTTTTTGATAAAAAGGGCGGATTGTTCTCTACTTTCGGAAACATTGGAGGATTTGTTGACGATTGCCAATGCTTCGAATCCATTTTCTTCCGGGTTGAAAAATTGCATGACTGCTGTGCCACATTATCTGTATTAAGACCTGTTGATGTACACGGACATACGCTAAGCGTTTGTCACCCTTGCGATCCTGACTTCTTTGGTTTAGAAAAAGCGGACTTTTGTATCGAAGTTGATTTGAACTGTTTCTGCGCGATCCAATGTTTAAATCCAGAACTTGTCGACAGAGTCATGCCGGCAAAAGATAAAAAGCATCATCACCACGGCTAAACCAATCGCCCGCTCATCTAACTTGTCATAAGTCAAAGCATCCCCTTCCTCACGAATGACAACCAATCATGCGGAGCAGTCAGCAAAAGGCGGCCGCTTCCGCATTGATTGACATTAGATGCATCAACCGGCGAGACACGTAATAAAGCTTATAGATGATGATGACAGTGCTCAAACACTCAAACAAATTTCCTTGTATAGGAGGGTTGAATATGAGCCGCAAACATTCATGGAACTGTGTAGCAGAGGCTGTTGAAAACATAAACGACTTACAAAATGCCGTCGAAGAGGATTGCCCGACCAGCTGTTACAGCAATCTCCTTTCTCCATCACATTCATTAGGTGACACTGTCCCGTTTGTTCTATTTACCTCAAAATCAAAACCATTCGTCGCATTCGGAAACGTCGGAGAAGTAGATGCTGGCCCTTGCTTCAGCACTGCATTTTTCAGAGTCGAACACATCTCTGATCACTGCGCAACACTCAGCTTGCTTATTGCATTTGACAAAGATCGTCATATTTTAGATTTTACAGATAAAGATTCCGTATGTGATGTGTTCCGTTTAGAAAAATCAAAGTATTGCATTGAAGTAGACCTTGACTGCTTCTGCGCAATAGAGTGCTTAAATCCAAGACTCATCAACCGTAGCTGCTAACAAAAAAAGTCCCGTTATGGGACTCAGATTGTAGAGAAACTCATGTTTTTCTACAATCTTTTTTATTTTCACCATCATTATGATAGATGAGATTGAAGGAAAAACATGAAAAAGGCCTCCCACACACCTATCCTAGCTTT